>CAZEVP010000032.1:0-34099 GCA_964515735.1 uncultured Verrucomicrobiaceae bacterium
CGTTCAGCGCTGCGCTTTCACCGGCCGGGCCACTGCCGATGGCGATCAGGTCGAAGTCGAAGGTTTTTTTCATGCGGGAGTGTCTGGGCGGGATATTGATCCCGCCAAGTATAGTGCAGCGATGTTACCTCTGAGCGTGATGAAAATTGGGGCGGATCAGCGCGCGCGGCTGCTGTTGATCAGCGTGACCTGGCTGTTCAGCGTCCAGAAGTCGTAGAGGACGCCGAGCCCGAGCAGACCGGCACTGCACAGATAGAGGATGCCGGTGAACCACTTGCCCATGTAGAAGCGGTGGACGCCGAGCCAGCCGAGGAAGGTGAGCAGCAGCCAGGCGATGGTGTAGTTCAGCTCGCCACTGCGAAAGCGCAGCCCCGCCTCGCGGTCCATCGACGGAATCAGGAACAGGTCGATGATCCAGCCGATGCCGAGCAGGCCGAGGGTGAAGAACCACAGCGTGCCGGTCAGCGGTTTGCCGTAGTAGAAGCGGTGCGCGCCGATGAATCCGAAGATCCACAGGATGTAGCCGATCACTTTGGAGTGGGTGTTTTCCGGTTGCATGGTGGGCTTCCTTCAGGGGGATTCGGCGATCAGCACGGCGCGGCGCGGTGCCGGGTAACCCTCGACGGTCAGTCGCGGGTCGAGCGGATCGAGCTGCGTGGCGAGCGATTCGAAGGTCATCCACGCCGTGCTGCGCTGCTCCTCGACCGTGGTGACGCTGACGTTGGCGCACTGCACGCCGGTGAACCCGACCCGCTTCAGCCAGTGGGTCAGCGTCGCCACGCTCGGGATGAACCAGACGTTGCGCATCCGCGCGTAGCGCTCCTCCGGCACCAGCACCTCGCCGTTGCGCCCCTCGATCACCAGCGTCTCCAGCACCAGCTGGCCGCCGGGGCGCAGCGCGTCGCGCAGCTCCAGCAGGTGGTCGAACGGCGAGCGGCGGTGGTAGAGCAGCCCCATCGAGAACACGGTGTCGAAGAAGCGCAGTTTCGGCGGCAGCTGCTCGATGCCGAGCGGCAGCACGCCGACCGCGTGATTGCCGATGTAGCGCTGCAGTGCCTGGAACTGCATGACCGATACCAGCGTCGGCTCCAGTCCGACCACCAGCTCGGCGCCGGCGCCGCGCATCCGCCAGCAGTGGTAGCCGCTGCCACAGCCGATGTCGAGCACGCGGCGGCCGGCCAGCGGCGCGATCTGCGCTTTCAGCCGCTCCCATTTCCAGTCGGAGCGCCATTCGGTGTCGATCGGCAGGCCGAACAGCTCGAACGGCCCCTTGCGCCACGGGTGCAGCTGCATCAGCGCTGCGCGCAACTGTTCCTGTTCGTCGCCCGCCAGCGGGTGTGGGCCCGCCACGGCGACCGCGCCGCGGTCGAGTTCGACGCGTGCGACCGGATGGGCCGGCAGCCGGGTCAGCGCATCGCGCCAGCGCGCCAGGTCGCCGTGGCGCTGTGGCGCCAGTGCTGCGCTCAGCTGCTCCGGCAGCCGCTCGGCCCAGCGCGGCAGGCCGCACTGCGCCAGATGCTGCAGGAACGGTTTGTAGTCGAGCGGATCGGCGCTCACCGGATCGCCACCAGCGAAGCGAAGTTGAAGCACTGGAACCAGACGTCGACGCTGGTGAAGCCGGCGGCGCGCAGCCGCTGCTGGTGCGCGGCGATGGTCTCCGGCACCAGCACGTTCTCCAGTGCCGTCCGCTTCTGGCTTATCTCCAGTTCGCTGTAGCCGTTGGCGCGCTTGAAGACGTGGTGCAGGTCGGTGTTCAGCGCCTGCAGGTGGTCGTCCTCGAAGCGGATCTTCTCCGACAACACCAGCACGCCGCCGGGTCGCATCGCGCGGCCGACGCGTGCCAGCAGCGCGTCGCGCGCGTCGAGCGGAATGAACTGCAGCGTGAAATTGAACACCGCCACCGAGGCGTCGGCGATCGGCGCGCTGGCGATGTCGTCGAGTCGCAGTGTCACCGGTGTGGTGTGGCGGTCGGCGGCGACCTGCGCGCGGCAGCGTTCGATCATCGCTGGCGAATTGTCGATGGCGACGATCTCGCAGTCGCGGCCGTCGAGGTGCTGGCGTATCGCCAGCGTGCTGGCACCAAGCGAGCAGCCGAAGTCGTAGCAGCGGCTGCCGGGCTGCGCGTAGCGCTCGGCCAGCACGCCGGTCATCGCGACGATGGTGGCGTAGCCCGGCACCGAGCGCTGGATCATGTCGGGGAATACGCGCGCCACCTGCTCGTCGAAGGCGAAGGCGCCGATGGCGTCGAGCGGGGAGGCGTAGATCTTGTCGCGCGAGGTCATGGATAAGGCAGATGGGCCGGCTGCGGGAAGGGGCGGATTCTAACACCCGGCCCGACCACACCGCGATGCGGCGGCATCGTTGACGTTCGGAATCAGGTGCGCCGCTCTGATAGCGGAACGATCTTGAGGATAGGTACAAGCCGCAAGCCGAAGTGTGGACTGCTTCCCGGATATTCCTAACGGATCATCTAAGCTGGTTTCCGGGTCTGGCGACGATCCAGACCGGAGACGCGGTTTGTCGATCGAGAACAGGGAGCACGGTGCCGTGGGGTATGACGTTCGGCACCGGCAGCAGAGGGACACTGCCTGAGATGATGAAGTGGCGTTTGCCCGGTCCGAAAACCCATCCCCGGAGAGTCGTCTATGAGCGATGCAGACCTGCAGTATGTGCGCGATTGGCTGATGCAACTCGACAACCTGTCGATGGTGCGGCGCTGCCGCGCGCTGATTCGCGAAGAATTCCACGTCACCATCCATCTCAACGCGCCCGATATCCTCGAGGATATCGACCGCTTCGCCGCGCGCACGCGCAACGCCGAGCTGCGCACCCTCGGTCAACGCATCCATCAGTTCCTGTCCACACGGCCGAAGCATGCGGTGCCGGGTTACGCGCTGGCGCACATTCCGGTGGTCGCCGCCAAGCCGGTGCGCAGTGGTTGGGGTGTCGGCCGCTGACCGTGCGCGTCAGCGATTGCCGCGGCGCAGCAGCAGTTCGTCCAGTGTCAGCTGGTAGCTCGGCACGAACTGCTGCATGAAGAAGTCGACCTCCGGCAACGCATAGCCCGCCAGCCGCTGACGGATCTCCTCAGCGGCTTTCTCGAACTCGTTGTTACCCGCCTTCAGCTCCGCCTCGCATTTCAACAGTGCGGCGATGGTGTCGGCCGCCTTCAGCAGATGGCGCTGCTCCGGCGGCAGGTTGCTCTCGACCATCAGCGCGGCGTAGTCGTCCTGCAGGGCCTCCGGCAGCAGCGCCACCAGCTCGCGTTCGGCGGCGCGTTCGATGGCGTGGTAGGCCTGCTGGATCTCCGGCGTGTGGTACTTGACCGGCGACGGCAGGTCGCCGGTGATCACCTCGGCGGCATCGTGGTAGAGCGCGGCGGTGGCCAGCGCGTTGGCGTCGATGTCGCCGTCGAAATAGCGGTTGCGGATCAGGCCGAGCGCGTGGGCGATGGTGGCCACCTCCCAGCTGTGCTCCATGACGTTCTCGTGGATCGTGTTGCGCTTCAACCCCCAGCGCACGATCCAGCGCAGTTTGCTGATGTAGGCGAAGAAGTGGCTGGTCATGGTGACTGGCGGCCCTGCGGTGGATCGGCGGAGAGCCGTAGTCTAGTGGCTGTCTGTATGGACGTACAGTTGGCGGGCTCCCGCAGGAGCCCGCGGGACGGATGACCGGACCCTACTGGATCTGCTGCAGGCGCTGCTGCAGTTCGCTGCTGTGCGGCAGCAGCTGGGCGATGCGGTTGTAGGTCGGCACGTCGAGTTCGTTGTCCTCCACGGCCTCGACCATCTCTTTCTGCATCTTGGCCTCGGCTTCGGCCAGTTTCTGCGGGTCCTGTTTCGATTGCGCCTCCTCGACATACTTGGTGCGGATCTGCTCCACCTCTTTCTGCGCGCTGGCGAAATTTTCCAGTTGCGCGTCGGTGACCTGCGCCGAGACCGAATCGGTGGCGCCCGGGCTGGTCGCGGCGGGTGGTTCGGTGGTGGCGGGGCTCTGCGCGAGCGCGGTTCCGGCCAGTGCGGCGACGAAGATGGCGGTGGCGATCCGTCTGGTCAGGGCCTGCAGTCTGGTTTGCGTTTGCATCGTGCTTCCTCCTCATCGAACGTGATGGGCGTATGCCTCTAACACCCGCTTCAAGGGTGAACGCATACCTTTTTTCTGACCCGCCTCGATCTGCATGGTTTCTGCCGGATCAGTGAATTGGGGCACATTTCCGGCCGTTCACGGCGCGGTGCGGCGATCGTCGTCGGACTGGTGCGGAAAGCGTTGCAGATCGCCTTCGCGCGGGTAGACCGGCTCGCTCTGCGCGTAGAGCGTCAGCAGCCGCGCGATCGATTCGAGGCTGTCGAAATGCGTGCGCTCGTAGCCGTGGGTGGCGTCGGTGCCGAACGTGATCAGCGCGTCGCGCACGTCGTGGCCGGCCTTGATCGCCGAGTTGGCATCCGAGTAGTAGTAGCGGAACACGTCGGTCTGGTGTGCGATGCCGTGGTCGCGACAGAGCGCGCGCAGCCGCTTCAGCAGGTGGTGGTCGAATGGCCCACTGGTGTCGAGCGCGCACAGCGTCACACCGGTCTCGCGTGCGTTCTGGCCCGGCGCCACCGGGCCGATGTCGATGCCGGTGAATTCGCACACGGCGGCCGACAGCGACGCGCCGGCGCCGGTGCCGACCTCCTCGGTGGTGGTGAAGATGGCGTGCAGGTCGATCGCCGGCGCGATGCCG
Organism: uncultured Verrucomicrobiaceae bacterium; assembly: GCA_964515735.1. Classification (GTDB taxonomy): domain Bacteria; phylum Pseudomonadota; class Gammaproteobacteria; order Pseudomonadales; family CAMLJR01; genus CAMLJR01. The sequence goes on from CAZEVP010000032.1 coordinate 4,721, forward strand.
GTGTCGACCAGCGCCTTCAGCGCCGTCAGCAGCGCCGCCGCGCCGGCCTTGTTGTCGAGATGGCGCGCCGTGATGAAGCCGCTCTCCGCCACTTCGGGGTCGGCGTCGAAGGCGACGAAATCGCCGGCCTCGATGCCGAGCGCGGCGACTTCGGCGGCGTCGACCACCGCTTCGTTCAGGCGTACCTCGACCTGCTCCCAGCCGACCGGCAGCGAGTCGATGCGCTCGTTGAAGGCGTGGCCCGAGGCGAGCAGCGGCAGCACCTGGCCGCGAATGGCGCGATCGCGGCCGAACACGGTGACGCGACCGCCCTCGGCGAAACGGCTCGACCAGGTGCCGACCGGCGTCAGCGCCAGCCGGCCGTTCGCCTTCACCGCGGCGACCGTCGCGCCGATGGTGTCGAGGTGGTTGACGACGGCGCGCGCCAGCCGCTCGCGCCGGTCGCGGCCGGCGATGCGCGCGATCAGCGTGCCGCGCCGCGTCAGCTCGTAGTCGATGCCGAGCAGCTGCAGCTGGTGCGCGACGTAGCGGCTGATCGCGTCGGTGAAACCGGTCGGACTCGGAATCACCAGCATCTCCAGCAGGCGCTGGCGCAGATAGGCTGTGTCGATCGCCGGCCGTTGCAGTGGTTGCGGCGCGTCGCTCATGCCGGGACGTCTCCGCGATCGTTCCCGGAGAGGTCGCCCGCGACCAGATCGGCGGCGTGCGGCAGCGGCGCCGGCGGCGGTGGCAGCTGCTTGCCGCTGAGCTGGCTGGAGAAGTCGTCGACCGTCGTCGTCGGCGTGTCGCTGGCGAAGGTCGGCGGCGAGCAGAGGTAGGCGCCGATCAGCCGTGTCAGGTTGCGCAGGCTCTCGATGTGCGTGCGCTCGATGCTGTGCGAGGCGTCGCCGGCATAGGCGAGCACGGCGGTGCGGACATCGTGGCCGGCGGTCAGCGCCGACGCGGCGTCGCTGTGAAACGCCTCCAGCACTTTCTTCTGGTGCGGGATGTCGTGCGCCTTCGCCAGTTGCTGCAGGTGCGCGGTCAGGTGGTAGTCGTAGGGACCGGCGGCGTCGCCGGCGGCGATGGTGACGCGCTTGTACGGCGTCTTCTGGCCGGCCGGCACCGAGGCGAAATCGACCGTCACCAGCTCGCTGACCTCCGGCAGCAGCGCGCCGCCGGTGCCGGTGCCGAGCGTCTCGGTGATGGTGAACAGCAGGTAGGCGTCGCGCGTCGGCAGTGCATCGCGCTCGCGCAGGTCGCGCACCATCTCCAGCACGGCGGCGGCGCCGGCCTTGTTGTCGAGCGAGCGGCCGACGATGTAGCCGTTGTCGAGCACTTCGGGCTGGCTGTCGAGCGCGATGTAGTCGCCGACGTCGATGCCGAGCGCGCGCACGTCGGCGGCGCTGAACACCGGTTCGTCGAGGCGCAGCTCGATGTGGTCCCAGCCGAACGGCACCTCGTCGACGCCGCGATCGCGCGACACGCCCCAGTTCACCTGCGGCAGCAGCGTGCCGCGAAACGCGCGCCGTTCGGCGAACAGCGTCGCGCGCGCGCCCTCGGCCAGGCGCGCGCTCCAGAAGCCGATCGGCCACAGCAGCAGGCGGCCGTCGTCGCGGATCAGCCGCACCACGGCGCCGATGGTGTCGACGTGGTTGACCAGCGCGCGCGCCGGCCCCGGCGTCTGGCCCGGCAGCCGTGCGCGAATGGTGCCGCGCCGGGTCAGCGCGTACTCGACGTCGAGTTCGTCGAGCCGGGCGCCGAGGTAGTGGACGATGTCGTCGGTGAAGCCGGCCGGGCTCGGTATCGCCATCAGCTCCAGCAGTGTCCGCTGCATGCGGTGGTTGTCGATCATGGCCTTTTCCTCAATTACGTCGCGCAGAGCGCGACAGAGGAAACAGCAGATCGACGAAGCGCTGCGCGGTTGGTTGCGGTTCGTGGTTGGCGAGGCCGACGCGCTCGTTGGCTTCGATCAGCACGTGCTCGGCGCGGTCCGGCGCGGCGATCATGAAGTCGAAGCCGACCACCGGAATTTCGAGGTGGCGCGCCGCCTTGACCGAGGTCTCGACGATGCGCGGATGCAGCAGGTCGGTGACGTCGTGGATGGTGCCGCCGGTGTGCAGGTTGGCGGTCTTGCGCACCGCCACCCGGACGCCGGCCGCGGGCACGCTGTCGTAGTCGTAGCCTTGCGCGGCGAGACAGCGCCCGGTCTCGGCGTCGAGCGGAATGCGGCTCTCGCCGCCGGTGGCGGCCTGCCGGCGCCGGCTCTGCTTCTCGATCAGCGTGCGCGCGTCGTGCACGCCGTCGCCGATGATCTGCGCTGGCTTGCGCACGGCGGCGGCGACGACGCGGTAGTTGATGACGACGACGCGCAGATCCTCGCCGTCGACGCACGCTTCCAGCAGAACCCGTTCGCCATGCTGATGTGCCTTGTCGAGCGCAGTGGCCAGCTCCTGTTCGGTGGTGACGCCGACGGTGATGCCCTTGCCCTGTTCGCCGTTGGCCGGTTTGACGACGATGCGGCCGTGGCGCGCGAGAAATTTCAGGTCGACGACGGTGTCGCCGGCGAGCTGGAACGCCGGCATCCGGATGCCGGCCCTGGCCAGCCAGCGGTGCGTCACGTACTTGTCCTGGCAGCGGCTCATCGCCACCGACGTGGTCAGGTCGCTCAGCGATTCGCGGCAGGCGATCGACTTGCCGCCGCGGCTGAGGCGGAAGTAGCCCTCCTCGGCGTCGAGGATCTCGACGCTGATGCCGCGGGCGCGCGCCTCGTCGACGATGACGCGCGCGTACGGATTCAGGTTCTCCTCCAATTCGGGGCCGATGAACAGCGGCTCGTTGTAGGCGTTCTTGTTCTTGATCGAGAACGTCGTCAGCGCGAAGAAGCCGAGCTTGTCGTAGAGCGCCTTGGCCTGGCGGTTGTCGTGCATCACCGACAGGTCCATGTAGCAGCAGCCGTGTTGCTGGAAGTGGTGGGCCAGCGCGCGCACCAGCGCCTCGCCGACGCCGGGGCGCGGCGTCTGCGGGTCGACGGCGAGGCACCAGAGGCTGGAACCGGCGCCGGGATCGTTGAACAGCAGGTGGTGGTCGACGCCGGTGACGGTGCCGACGATGTCGCCGGTGACGCTGTCCTCGGCGACCAGGAAGGCGAGCGCGTCGGAGTGCCGCTGGCGCCAGACGTATTCGGGGTCGGTCGGCACCATGTTGCGTTTCAGGTAGAGCGCGTTCATCGCCTCGGCGTCGGCCTCGCTCGCCACCGGCCGGATGCGGACGTCGCTGTGGTCGCCGTCCGCCAGCAGCGGCACCGGCGCGCCGTCGGCGTCGACCAGCGCGAGGCGCAGCGTGTCGGAGGGGTCGAGAAACAGGTGCTGCGGCGCGTACGACAGCACCACGTGCGGCTTGTCGACGTAGACGGCGATGTCGCGCTTGCCGTGCGATTCGCGGCACAGTTCGGCGGCGAGGTCGGCCGGGTCGGAGAAGGTGTGGCCCATCAGGATGCGGCCCCAGCCGCAGTCGATCGAGGCGTTGTCGAGCATCGACCCGTCGCCGATGCCGGCGGCCGCCGCGCGCAGCTGCGCGTAACTGGGGCTCTGGCGCATCAGTGGGTAGCTGGTGCCGGTGATCTGCTCCATCGTCGTCTCTCCCGGGGCGGTGCCGTCGCGATCAGATGCCGTGTCGCTGCAGCCACAGTTCCAGCAGGCCGAGCTGCCACAGCTTCGAGCCGCGCAGCGGTGTGATGTGGGCCTCCGGCGCGCGCAGCAGTTCGTCGACGCAGTCGCGCCGGAACAGGCCGCGCTGTTGCGCCTGCCGGTTGGTCAGCGCGTCGCGCACGTAGTCGAGCAGTGAGCCCTGCAGGTATTTCAGCGCCGGCACCGGGAAATAGCCTTTCGGGCGGTCGATGACGGCGGCCGGGATCAGCGCGCGCGCCGCCTCTTTCAGAACCCACTTGCCGCCCTCGGCGATCTTGAAGCGCGCCGGAATGCGCGCCGCGAACTCGACCAGTTCGTGGTCGAGGAACGGCACGCGCGCTTCCAGTCCCCACGCCATCGTCATGTTGTCGACCCGCTTCACCGGGTCGTCGACCAGCATCACCGTGGTATCGAGGCGCAGTGCCTTGTCGACGGCGGCGTCGGCGCCGGGGGTGTCGAAGTGGTCGCGGACGAAGCGCGAGGCGTTGTCGTCGGCGCGCCAGGCGTTGCCGACGGTGCGCTGGTATTCGGCGTAGTCGCGGTCGAAGAAGTGGCGGTGGTAGTCGGCGAAGGCATCGTGGCTGTCGCTGAGGGGCGGGTACCAGTGGTAGCCGCCGAACACCTCGTCGGCGCCCTGGCCGCTCTGCACCGCCTTGCAGCCCTTCGACACCTCGCGCGACAACAGGTAGAAGCCGATGCAGTCGTGGCTGACCATCGGCTCCGCCATCGCCGCGATGGCATCCGGCAGGTGCTCCTGCAGCTCGCTCGACGGCACGTGGATCTGGTGGTGGCGGGTGTCGAAGTGGTGGGCGACGATGTCGGAGTAGTGGAATTCGTCGCCCTGTTCATCGCCGATTGTTTCGAACCCTACGGAATAGGTGCGCGGCGTGACGCCGGCTTCGGCCATCAGCCCGACCAGCAGGCTGGAGTCGAGCCCGCCCGACAGCAGCACGCCGACATCGACGGCGGCGACCAGCCGCCGCTTCACCGCCGCGCGCAGTTCGGCCAGCAGTGGCTCGCGCCAGTCGTCGAACGTGCGCGCGTGCTCCGCCTCGCTGGCCTCGAAACGCAGCGTCCAGTAGCAGACCTCGCGGCTGCGGCCGTCCGGCTCGACGATCAGGTAGTGCGCCGGCGGCAGTTTGCGCACGCCGCGCAATATCGTGTGCGGCGCCGGCACCACGGCGTGGAAGTTCAGATAGAAATTCAGCGCGACCGGGTCGATGGCGGTGTCGACGTCGCCTGCGGCCAGCAGCGCCGGCAGCGTGGAGGCGAAGCGCAGGTAATCGCCAGTGCGGTTCAGGTAGAGCGGCTTGATGCCTAGCCGGTCGCGGGCGAGGAAGGTGCGGCCGCTGTCGCGCTCCCACAACGCCAGCGCGAACATCCCCTTGAAGCGCTGCAGGCACTCCGGCCCCCAGGCGTGGTACGCCTTCAGTACCACCTCGGTGTCGCCTTCGGAGTAGAACGCGTAGCCGAGCTGGCGCAGTTCGTCGCGCAGTTCCAAGTAGTTGTAGATGGCGCCGTTGAAGACGACGCCGAGGCCGAGATTGGGGTCGACCATCGGCTGCTGCGACTGCGGCGACAGATCCATGATCATCAGCCGGCGGTGGCCGAAGCCGCGCGCGCCGTTGCAGAAGATACCGGTGTCGTCCGGGCCGCGCGCCGCCTGTACATCGTTCATCGCCTGCAGCGTGGCGGGATCGCAGAAGTTACCGTCGAACCGCAATTCGCCGCTGATGCCGCACATCGGTTTCATGCTCCGGCTTCCGAAAATAGTTAGAGCACGAAATAAAGGAATGTTCCCCGATGAGGGTGATTTTGCGGTGCGGAATGCAGAGATGGCTGCCCCGTCTGCGAGAGCAGGGCAGGCGAACGGTGGCCAGTCAGAGACCGAGGCGGTCGCGCAGGCCGTAGTACCAGGCGCCGAGCATCGTCAGTGGCACGCGCAGGTGGCGGCCGCCGGGGAACGGGTAGTGCGGCAGCGCGGCGAAGACGTCGAAGCGCTCGGCCTGTTGGCCCATCGCCTCGGCGATCAGCCGGCCGGCCAGGTGCGAGGTGCAGACGCCGTGGCCGCTGTAGCCCTGCGCGTAGTAGAGGTTGCCGCCGAGGCGGCCGAGCTGCGGCAGCCGCGACAGCGTCAGCAGGAAATCGCCGCCCCACGCGAATTCGAAGCGGACGCCGCGCAGCGCCGGGAACACCGCCTCGACCTTCGGCCGCAGGAAGCGTTCGATGCTGGCCGGATCGCCACCGCCGTAGGTGACGCCGCTGCCGAACAGCAGCCGCTGGTCGGCCGTCATCCGGTAGTAGTCGAGCACGTAGTTGCAATCCTCGACGCAGTAGCCGGCCGGCATCAGCTCGTTGCAGCGCTGTTCGCCGAGCACTTCGGTGGTGATCACCTGCGTGCCGCACGGCATCGATTTTGCCGCCAGCTCCGGTACCAGCCGGCCGAGATAGGCGTTGCCGGCGATGACGCCGAAGCGCGACTCGACGACCCCGTCAGATGTGTGGAAGCGCAGCCGCTCGCCGCGCTCGATACGGGTGACGGCCGAATCTTCGAAGATCGTCGCACCGAGCCGTTCGCACGCCGTCGCCTCGCCGAGCACGAGATCGAGCGGGTGCAGGTGGCCGCTGCGGTGGTCGACGAGGCCGCCGACGTAGCGGTCGCTGCGCACCACGCGCTGCAGCGCCGCGCTTTCCAGCAGTTCCATCGAGTCGTTGCCGTGACGCGCCCACAGTTTTCGCTGCTCGTCGAGCGCCCGCAGCTGGTGGCGGTTGAGAGCGACGAAGGCGCCACCGGCGCGGTAGTCGCAGTCGATGCCATAGCGTTCGATGCGCTCGCGGATGATGTCGCCACCCTCGAACATCATCGCGCCGAGCGCGCGCGCGGTGTCGCTGCCGTGGCGGCGTTCGATGACGTCGATGTCGCGGCTGTAGCTGTTGACCACCTGACCGCCGTTGCGGCCGCTGGCGCCCCAGCCGATTCGCGCTGCCTCCAGCACGACGACGCGCAGGCCGCGCTCGGCCAGATGCAGTGCCGCCGAAATGCCGGTGAAGCCGGCGCCGACGACGCAGACATCGCAATCGATCGCGCCGGACAACGGCGGTCGTGCCGGTTGCGGGTGCGCACTGGCGGCATACCAGGAGGGGGCGTGGGCGGTGGTCACGGCACGAGGCTCCGCATGTGGTTCGGGGTGAGGGTGGGACGCTATTTCTGCAGCGGATTGCAGTTGCGGATGACGACGCGCCCCTCCAGCAGGTTGCCGCGCGAATACTCGGTGAAGATGCACTCGTTGCTGGTCGGGTCGTAGTTCTCGACCCACAGGTGGTCATCCTTCCAGGTGGCGTGCAGGTGGTGCTGCCCGGCCGGCACGCTGATGTGCATGACGCCGCCCCAGCGTTTGACGAACAGCTGCTGGAAGTGGAAGTAGTAGGCGCCCCAGCCGGCGATCAACACCACCAGCGCGGCCAGCAGGCCGAAACCCCAGCGTCGCAGGCTGGCACCGATCAGCGCCAGCGCGGCGATCGCGAGCGCGAACACCAGTGCCCAGTACAGATAGGTGATCATCGTTCGTCTCTCCGTCGTTGAGCGTGTCCGGCAGAATCGCGCTTGAGGTGCCTGCGAAGGGCGCGGTGCCGTGCGTTGTGCCGGGACACGCAAAAACGTCCATCCATGGACAGGCTCGGGTGTCGCCATCCATGGCGACACACGGTCCCGGCACAACGCACGGCACCACGCCTGGCAAGCGTGGGCGCGAGCGCGATTCTGTTGGACGCCCCCTCTGTTCTCAGTGCGCGACACTAGCGTTGCCAGCCCCGTCGCCGCAACGGCTGCGGCGGTCGCTGGCGATCGGGTAGCATCCGCAGCCCGGCGCCGCGTTCGCGGTCGCCGTCGCGACGGGGAGAGGAGATGTACCAATTGGGTGATGTGGCGCTGTGGCTGGCGCTGGCGGCGGTGGCCGGTTACTGGTGGCAGTCGCACGCCATCCGCGAACTGGCGCTGGCGGCGACCCGCGCCCACTGCAAGCGTCTCGACGTGCAGCTGCTCGACGAGACCGTGGCGCTGCGCCGCGTGCGGCTGCGGCGCAGCGACGGTGGCCAGCTGCGGATCGAGCGTACCTACCAGTTCGAATTCGCCAGCACCGGCGACGAGCGCTATCGCGGCTGGACCGTGATGCTGGGCCGGCGCGCGCTGTCGATCGATCTGCAGCCACACCGGCTGCACTGAGGTACCGGGGGCCGCTGCCTCAGCGGCCGTGGCACTGCTTGAACTTGCGGCCGCCGCCGCACCAGCACGGGTCGTTGCGGCCGCGCCTGATCGCCGGCAGCGGGTCGCCGTCGACATAGAACCAGTGCCCGGACTCCCTGACGAAGCGCGAGCGCTCGTGCAGCTCGCCGCGGCGGCCGCCGTCGGTGAAGTGCGCGCAGAAGGTCACCGTGCCGCTGTCGTCGTCGGGGCCTCCGCCATCGCGCGCCAGCACTTCCAATCCTTCCCATACCGTGTCGCCGAAATGCTGGCGCAGTTCGTCGGCACACTCGCGCCGTCGCGACGGGTGCCAGCTGGCGATCAAGTAGTCGGCATCAAGCCGGGCGAAGGCGCTGTAACGCGAGCGCATCAGCGCCTCGGCGGTGGCGGCGGGGCGACCGGCGTGCAGCGGGCCGCAGCAGGTGGCGTAGGTTTCACCACCGCCGCACGGGCAGCGGTCGCCGCTGGCGTCGCCGCTCATTTCGCCCGCAGCGGTTCGCCGTGGAAGTGGATGCCGTCCCAGCCGTGGCGCATGAAGGTGCGGATGTTGGCGTGGTCGTTCCCTTCCGGCTGGCCGAGCACGTGGTCGCGGTAGAAGTGGCCGAAGCAGAGCAGCGTCTGCTGCGCGTCGAAGCCCTGCGCGCGGGCGAAGGCGAACAGCCGGCACGAGCCCTCGTTGGTGCCGGCGGCGTTGTGCACGCAGTCGTCGCCGATGCCGTTGTCGAAGGCGCACGGCGTGTAGTCGTAGTGGGCGGCGATGATCTGCTGTACCTGGTCGAACTGCACCGTCTCCGGGGCGCTTTCGAGCTGAAGGCGCAGCCGGGCGACGGCATCGGGAGCGGCGGGATCGAACGGGGTGGACATCATGTTCTCCAGACGGACGGGCGACAGAGCGCGAAGCGTAAGAGGCGGCGATCGCACTGTCCACGCCGGCGCCGGTCGAGCCGGTATGATGCGGCTTCCTTTTCGTCCGCCGAGAGGCCGATGTGTCGCCGCTGCTGATTCCCGTCATCGCCGTCGCGCTGGTGCTGATCGTGCTGTTCTGGCCCAGCCTGCAGCTGCGGCACGCGCTGGCGCGGCCGTTTCCCGAGGCGTGGCGCGCCATCGTCGAACGCAACCTGCCGCCGTTCGCGGCGCTGGAGGAGGCGCAGCGGCAGCGGTTGCTGCAGCTGGTGCAGCAGTTCCTGCTGGAGAAACGTTTCTTCGGCTGCGACGGTTTCGAGATCACCGATGAGGTGCGGCTGACGATCGCCGCCAACGCCGCGCTGTTGCTGCTGAACCGCTCGGGGCCGTTGTTTCCGGGGTTGGATTACGTGCTGGTCTACCCGGCCGAGTTCGTCGTCGACGTGGTCGAGGTCGACGAGGCCGGCGTCGAGCACCGCGACGCGCAGTCGCGCGCCGGCGAGTCGTGGGAGCAGGGCAAGGTGATCCTGTCGTGGCGCGACGTCGCCTGGGACGTGCGCCACTGGGACGATGGCCAGAACGTCGTACTGCACGAACTGGCGCATCAGCTCGATCAGATGTTCGGCGGCGTCGATGGTATTCCGCGGCTGGCCGACCCGGCGCAGCACGCCGACTGGGAACGGCTGCTGCGCGCTGAATTCGAATTCCACGGTGCGGCGGTGGCCAATGCCGACAGCGGCCTCGGCGACGAGCCGTTCCTCGATCCGTATGGCGCCAGCGGTCCGCACGAGTTCTTCGCCGTGGTCACCGAATCCTTCTTCGAACAGCCGGAACCGTTCGCGATGCAGCATCCGGCGCTGTACGAGGCACTGAGCCGTTTCTACGGCGTCGATCCGAGAGGCTGGCAGCTGGCGGCGCGGTTGCCGCGCTGGCCGGGCAGGCGCTAACGCCAGCGCTCCGGCGTCACCTCGACACTGTCATCGGCCGAGGCGATCCAGAGGGTTCCCTCCTGAATCGTCGCGGTGAGCTGCATGTTGCGCGTGCACAGCGCGGTCAGCGCGTCGCCGGATTCTTTCGGAATGGCGAACACCCGCAGGTTGTCGAAGCGCTCCAGCTGCGCGGCGATGCCCTGCCACCAGATCGCCGCGCTGCGGCCGCCGTAGGCGTAGACCGTCACCTGCCGCGCGCGCGAGCAGGCCTTGCGCAGCCGGCGCTCGTCCGGCAGGCCGACCTCGATCCACTGTTCGATCTCGCCGCCGAGGCTGTGCTGCCACAGGTCCGGTTCGTCGCTGCTGCTGAGGCCGCGGGTGAATTGCAGCCGTTCGTCGGCGTGCAGCGCGAAGGCGAGCAGCCGCACCATCAACCGCTCGTCGGTCTCCGACGGGTGGCGCGCCAGCGTCAGCGCGTGGCTGCCGTAGTGGTGGCGCTCCATGTCGGCCACCTGCAGTTCGCATTTGAAGATCGTCGCGTTCAGGGCCATGGCGAAACTCAGCGTTTGCCGCCGAGCAGCGCGCCGAGCACACCGCGCACGATCTGCCGGCCGACCTGCGAGCCGACCGCGCGCGCCGTACTCTTGGCGAAGGCTTCGATCGGCGATTCGCGACCGCGCGCCGGCGCGCGCTGCGCTTTCTCCTGCGCTGCCTGCTGTTTTGCTTCCTGTGCCTGCTGTTTCGCCGCCGCTTCCGCGCGCGCCGTCTCCTCGATACGGCGCGCCAGCATCTCGAACGCCGAATCGCGGTCGAGCGGCGTGTCGTAGCGCCCCTTTAGCGGCGAGCGCGACAGCACCTCGGCGCGCTCGGCATCGTCGAGCGCACCCATGCGCGACTGCGGCGGGCAGATCAGCACGCGCTCGACCGGCGTTGGCTGGCCCTTGTCGTCGAGCACCGACACCAGCGCTTCGCCGACGCCGAGTTCGGTGATCGCCGTCTCGGTGTCGATCGCGGCGTTGGTGCGGAAAGTCTGCGCGGCGGCGCGCACCGCTTTCTGGTCGCGCGGGCTGAAGGCGCGCAGCGCGTGCTGCACGCGGTTGCCGAGCTGACCGAGGATGGCATCGGGCAGGTCGAGCGGGCTCTGCGTGACGAAATAGATGCCGACCCCCTTCGAGCGGATCAGCCGCACCACCGTTTCGATCTGGTCGACCAGCGCCTTCGGCGCGCCATCGAACAGCAGGTGCGCCTCGTCGAAGAAGAACACCAGTTTCGGCCGGTCGAGATCGCCGGCCTCGGGCAGCTGCTCGAACAGCTCGGCCAGCAGCCACAGCAGGAACATCGAATAGAGGCGCGGCTTCTGCATCAACGTGGTGGCATCGAGAACGCTGATGACGCCGTTGCCGGAGAAGTCGCTCTGCATCAGGTCGGTCAGTTGCAGTGCCGGCTCGCCGAGGAACTCCTCGGCGCCCTGTTCCTCCAGCACCAGCAGCTGGCGCTGGATGGCGGCGATGCTGGCGGCGCTGAGGTTGCCGTAGTCGGCCTGCAGCGTCCTGGCGTTGTCGCTCATCCACGACAGCAGCGCGCGCAGATCCTTCAGGTCGAGCAGCAGCAGGCCGTTGTCGTCGGCGATGCGGAACGCGGCGTAGAGCACGCCGGTCTGGGTGTCGTTCAGCTGCAGCAGGTTGGCCAGCAGCTGCGGCCCGAAATCGGACAGCGTCGCCCGCACGGCGTGGCCGCGCTTGCCGTACAGATCCCACAGCAGCACCGGCCGCGCCTGCGGCTGCCAGTTCAGACCGAGCTGGTCGATGCGTTGCTGTAGTTTTTCCGACGCGGCGCCGGGGCGCGCCAGACCGGCCAGATCGCCCTTGACGTCGGCCATGAACACCGGCACGCCGGCGCGCGAGAAGTTCTCCGCCAGCGATTGCAGCGTGACGGTCTTGCCGGTGCCGGTGGCGCCGGCGATCAGGCCGTGGCGGTTGGCCATGCGCAGCCGCAGTTCGAGCGGCTGGCGACTGGCGGCATCGAAGCCGACGGCGAAGCGGAGCGGTTCTGTCATGGTGCGGTCCCGGTCGGTGTGGCGAAGCGGCGGAGACTATCGGTGGAACCGGCGAGGCTGGCAAGCACGGCGTTCAGCTGCCGGTCAGACGGCGTGCCTATACTCGCGCCGTTCGTTCCCGAACCCGGAGAATCACCATGAATGATCGTCGCGTGAATACCGTTGTCCGTGGCTGCGCACTGCTGATGCTCGGTGGCGCGGCCGCCGCGCAGGCGCAGTACTACGGTGCGCCCGAACGCGCCGGACGCTGGGAAGTATCGCTTGGCGCCCGCTATCAGGATTTCGGCCGCTTCGATTTCCGCGGCCCGTCGAAACTCGATGTCGGCGACAGCGTCGGCTTCGGTTTCAACATCGGCTACAACTTCGACCAGTACCTCAGTCTCGGCTTCGAGATCGCCGGCGACAGCATCGACTACGACGGCAATTTCTTCACCGATGCGTCGCCGTCCGATCAGGTGGCGGTCTCCGGCGAGCTCGACACATCGACCGGCCAGCTGCTGGCGACCTGGCACTTCCTGCCCGGCGCGGTGACGCCGTTCGTCAGTGCCGGCATCGGCTGGACCTACATCGACTCCAACATCATCAGCCGCTACGACGGCACCGGCTGCTGGTACAACCCGTGGTGGGGCGGCTACGTCTGCTCCGACTACTACGACACCTACGACGACACCGTGCTGTCGTACACGGCCGCGGTCGGCGTGCGCTGGGACATCACGCCGGCGCTGTTCCTGCGCGGCAGCATCGGCAAGCAGTGGCTCGATCTCGACGGCGCCGATACCGCCGATACCGACATCGGGCGGGTCGAGATCGGCATGATGTTCTGAGCGCCAGCGCACGCTTTCACGGCAGCCCTTTTTGCGGCTGCCGGCGTTTGCCCAGCCGGCGCTGAAAGTCGGCGATACCCACCAGCAGGGCCGAGAGCAGCAACACACTCCACTGCGACAGCGTCGGCACCGCCACCGCGCCGCTCTGTGCGTGCATCGGCCCGCCCGCATCGACGATGCGACCGTTGCCCGCGTCCAGATCGTCGTCGCCCAGCGCGCCGTCGGTCAGGGTCAGGGTGACGGTGTTGCCGTTGAAGGTGACGTGCGGGTAGGCGTACCAGCCCGCGGCCCGTCCGGGGCGCGGACCGTACTTCCAGAACTGGAGCTGCCCGGGTTCGGGCGCGGCGGGCAGCGCCTGCGGGTAGGTGAGGGTGATCTGCACCGTGCCGCCGGGCGTGCAGCCATCCAGCACGAACTCGAACAGGTCGGCCACGGGCGTCACATGGGCGGGTGGCGTCGGCAGGCTGGCGGGGGATATGAAGGCCGAACTGGTGAAGCCGCAGTCCGTACCGCCGCCGCTCACCTCGGCCTGCGCCGTCTGGCCGGGCTGACTGGGCAGGGGCAGTGCGGGCGTGCTGGCCGGGCCGGGCAGCGCGTAGGCCGCGTCGCCGCCGCCGCGCACCAGACGCAGGGCGTGCGGCTCGCTCTTGGCGGCGGGGTGGGAGGCGCCGTCGCTGAAGTCCACCGTCCACGCCTGCGCGGGCGCGGGGTGGTAGCTGGTGGACGACCAGTACACGCCCGCGCCCGGTACGGCCAGATCCACGGTGGACTCCAGCTCGGTGCGGTTGGGCACGCGCCAGTCGGCATGGCCCTGATACAGGTCGCTGTTGGCCTGTCCGGCGGCTTGCAGCGCCTGCTGCCAGGTCAGTGCGGCGGGCGTGCCGATGCAGGCGCCGCCCGTCGCGGTCTGGCCCAGAGCGCAGGCGTCCCACGTCAGGCCGGTGGCGCTGTCGGTGACGGTGGCGGCCCAGACGGGGGCGGCGCACAGCAGCAGCGCGGCGGCCCGGAAGCCTCTGGTAGTACTCGTTGCTTTTTTCATGGTGAATCCGTCACGGCTCGAAGGTCTCGATCGATATCGCGGCCGGTGCGCTTGCGTTGCCGTCGGGATCGATGACGCGGTAAGTGAACGTGTCGGCGCCGAGGAAGGTGGAGCTGAACGGCACGTAGCACAGGGTGAAGGCGTAGTTGAAGGCGAGGCCGTTGTACTCGTGCGCCGGGGAGACGGGACCCATGCCCCCGCCGTAATAGGAATCTACCCCGTATGTCAAAAGACCTTTGGAGGGATGGGTGACGATCTCGATCCTGAGAAACGGGTAGGGACTGACCACGGGAACGTAGTCAGGACCCGGCTCCGGGTCGGTGTCGGCATCGAATCCCCCCAGCGTGACGGGGATGCAATCGGCCTTCCACGGATGAATGATGCGGTGAGCGCGTGCGGCGGGCACCGGGTCGAGGAAGATGGTGAACTCGGCGCTGCTGCTGTCCTGCCCGCCGTTCGCCGTGCCGCCGTCGTCCTGCAGCGTGACACGCACGCGCGCCAGCCCGGCGGAAGATACCCACATGTCATATCTCGGATCGCCCGGGTGCCACGGATCGGGGTCGATGCGGTGCTTGAGGGTGAACGTCAAATCGCCCGTGGCCGGATCGATGGCGGGTGGCACCTCGAATTCCAGCGCCTTCGGGTCGGTGGACAGCAGCGGCAGCAGTTCGACGGTGGCGGTCAGGTGCTGCCCTGCCTCGCGCGCTGGACCGGGGCTGATGCCGGTGGCCCAGCCGGGAAGGGTGAGCGGGCCGGGCCGGTCTTCGCGCGGCACGACGATGTCGGCGCCCAGCGTGATGGCGGGCGGCTGGTTGACGGGCCGCGCCACCAGACGGGCGGCGTGGGTTTCTGTCCGGGCAATCCGCCTCGTGTCGCCGTCGCTGAAATCCACCGTCCACGCATCGCCGCCCTGTGTGTCGCTGCTCCAGTACGGCGCGCTTTGCGTGGCGGGGAAGGCGCCGGCGTCGATGGCCGGGCCATTCTCGCCGTGGTGGACGATGGAGAGCAGTTCGCGCCGCGTTGGCAGCCGCCAGTCGCTGTCGATGCCGCAGCGGTCGTAGCCGGTGGCGGCGGTGTTCGCGGCAGCCCAGCTGGCGCTCAGCGTTTCGTCCGACCAGATCAGGCCCGTCACGCGATCGGCCACGCAGCCGCCGCTGAGCGGATAGAAGTCGAACGCCGCCATGCCCGCCCGCGCATCGCGACCAGAACGCGCGTCCTGACCGGGGTGGTCTGCCAGCGCGGTGCAGGACATTGCCGAGCCTGCGGTGTCGAAGCACAGGGTCTGGCCGGTGTCGTTCCGCTGAGCGCAGGCGAGTGCGGACAGCAGAAGCAGGGCGAAGGCGCCGATCCGGTATCTGAAGCGTTCCGGGCCTCCGGCGCTTGCCAGACAGGCGCGGGCAGCACGGTTTTTTGTCGTACCTCCCGTCATTTCAATTCTCGAAAATTTCGATGACCGTGTTGCCGAGATTGCTCACGTTGCCGTCAGGGTCGGTGACGCGGTAGGTGATTACGTCGACGCCGACGAAGGTGGAGCTGAACGGCACGTAGCACCAGATCATGATCCAGTTGAAACGCCACAGGCTGGGTCGATCCGGGTCGCTGGGATTCATCACCGCCAGCAGGTTGGGCTGGCTGTCATCAGCGGTGGTGCCGGCGTCCGCACTGGATGACCCGTAGACGAACATGTAGCCTTTTTGCGGTTGGCCGATGATCTCGAACGTGGGGTAGGGCCAGCGGTCGCCGTGCTGCCAGGAGTCGGAGATGACCGGGTCGGTGTCCACGTCCAGGGCGATAAAGGAGACGGGGATGCAACTGGCCTTCCAGGGGTGATAGATATTGGTGTCGGGCACGAAGGGCGCCGGGTCGAGGAAGATGGTGAACTCGGCGCTGGTGCTGTCCTGCCCGCCGTGGGCGGTGCCGCCATCGTCCTGCAGTGTCACGCGCACCCGCGCCAGCCCGGCGGAAGATACCCACCTGTCATATGTCGGATCGCCCGGGTGCCACGGATCGGTGTCGATGCGGTGCTTGATGGTGAACGTCAGGTCGCCGGTGGTCAGGTCGATGGCGGGCGGCACCTCGAACTCCAGCGCCTTCGGGTCGCCGGTCAGCAGCGGCAGCAGTTCGACGGTGGCGGTCAGGTGCTGCCCGGCCTCGCGCGCCGGGCCGGGGCTGATGCCGGTGGCCCAGCCGGGGTAGGTGAGCGGGCCGGGCCGGTCTTCGCGCGGCACGACGATGTCGGCGCCCAGCGTGATGGCGGGCGGCTGGTTGACAGGCCGTGCGACCAGACGGGCGGCGTGGGTTTCGGTCCGGGCAATCCGCTTCGTGTCGCCGTCGCTGAAATCCACCGTCCACGCATCGCCGCCCTGTGCATCGCTGCTCCAGTACGGCGCGCTTTGCGTGGCGGGGAAGGCACCGGCGTCGATGGCCGGGCCGTTCGCGCCGTGGTGGACGATGGAGAGCAGTTCGCGTCGCGTCGGCAGCCGCCAGTCGCTGTCGATGCCGCAGCGGTCGTAGCTGGTTGCGGCGGTATTCGCATCGGCCCAGGTGGCGCTCAGCGTTTCGGTTGACCAGCTGAGGCCCGTCACGCGATCCACCACGCAGTCGCCGCCGCTGAGCGGATGGAGGTCGAACGCCGCTCCGCCCGCCCGTGCATCGCGACCGAAGCGCGCATCCTGACCGGGGTGAATACCGCCGACGTCGGTGCAGCCGACCACGGTGCCGTCGGTGCCGGTGCAGATCGTCTGGCCGGTGTCGTTGAGCTGGGCCAGGGTGGGGGCGCACAGCCAGGCGGCGCACAGCAGGGCTGCCCGGAGTTTCAAGCCTTTTGGGCCTCCGGCCCTTGCTGGTAAAGCGCGGGCAGCTTTGTTTTTGATAGCTATCGGCATCCGTCCCGCTCCCTCAGATGTGGTTGCACGACGGCTGGACGATGTGCATCAGCACAAAGCCTTCGTTGCTCTCGTTGCCGTCCTTGTCCACCACCGTGTAGGTGAACGAATCGACTCCGTCGAAGGTGGTGCTGAACGTGGTGTAGAGCAGGGTGGCGTTGTAGTTGCCCATCGGCGTGCCATCGAGAACGGAGAACGGCAGGCGCGAGCTCATGACCGCGCCGAGGTTCGCCTCCGGGAAGAAGCCGCGGCTGGGCTGGTTCTTGATCCTGTACGTGGGCCAGTGGGTGTTCCCGTCGTCGTAGGGGCTCACGCGCACGGGGTCGGTGTCGGCGTCCCAGGCGAGCAGGGTCACCGGAAAGAGGATCTCGTTGGCGGGGCCGGCAAAGTGGCAATTGGCGATGTGGGTGATCTCGATGTCCAGCGCCCGGGGCGTGGGGTCGAGCGAGATCTCGAAGGTGCGCGTGACGCTGTCCACGCCGCCGTTCGCCGTGCCGCCGTCGTCGCGCAGCGTGACCTGCACGCGTGCCAGCCCCGCCGACGACTCCCACTCGATGTCGTACGGCTGCGGTACGTTGGCCACCGTCACCAGCTTGTGCTTGATGGTGAACATCAGATCGCCCGTGGCGGGGTCGATGGCGGGCGGCATCTCGAACTCCAGCGCCTTCTCGCCGGTGACGGGCAGCAGCGTGACAGTGGCCGTGAGGTGCTGCCCGGCTTCGCGCGCCGGGCCGGGGCTGATGCCGGTGGCCCAGCCGGGGAAGGTGAGCGGGCCGGGGCGTTCCTCGCGCGGCACGACGATGTTGGCGCCCAGCGTGATGGCAGGTGGCTGGTTGACGGGCCGCGCGACCAGACGGGCGGCGTGGGTTTCGGTTCGGGCAATCCGCTTCGTGTCGCCGTCGCTGAAATCCACCGTCCACGCATCGCCGCCCTGCGTGTCGCTGCTCCAGTACGGCGCGCTTTGGGTGGCGGGGAAAGCGCCGGCGTCGATGGCCGGGCCGTTCTCGCCGTGGTGGACGAGGGAGAGCAGTTCGCGTCGCGTCGGCAGCCGCCAGTCATCGTCGATGCCGCAGCGGTCGTAGCCGGTGGCGGCGGTGTTCGCATCGGCCCAGGTGGCGCTCAGTGTCTCGTCCGACCAGATCAGGCCCGTCACGCGATCGGCCACGCAGCCGCCGCTGATCGGATAGAAGTCGAACGCCGCTCCGCTCGCCCGTGCATCGCGACCGAAGCGCGCGTCCTGACCGGGGTGAATACCGCTGACGTCGGTGCAGCCGACCACGGTGCCGTCGGTATCGGTGCAGGTCGTCTGGCCGGTGTCGTTGAGCTGTGCATGGGCCGCGCTCGCGGCCAGCGTCAGGCAGACCAGTTTCCGGCACAGGGTCGCGCGCACGCGGCGCAACGGAGTGACGGAGATACGGCACATGGTCTGTCCTTATCGCTCTCGACGGGTTGGCTGTCAGGCACGGGGAGATGGCACGGCGGGCGGGCGATGCTGGCGGGAATGATAAAAACGGATGGCGAACGGTTGGCGCATTCAATTCTGGCAAATGCTGTCAGAGTCTGTCGGGCATGGGGTTTGTGCTTACAATTCGCCGGCCTTCGTTCTGGCCCGAACCGCTCCCTCTCTATGTCAGCCTCCTGTCGTGTTGCCGTCGTCGAAGACGATCCCGGACTGCTCGCCGATCTGGTGGAGTTTCTGACGCTGCGCGGTTTTGCCGCGTATGGCTTCGACAGCGCGGAGGGTTTTCTCGCGGTGTGGCCGGCGACGCGCTTCGAGGTGCTGCTGCTCGACGTGGCGCTGCCCGGCGCCAGCGGGCTGGACATCGTCCGGCAGGTGCGCGCGCGGGAGGCGGCCGGTGCCGGAGCGACGCCCGGCGTGGTGATGCTGACCGCGCTGGATGCCAATGAGGATCAGGTACTGGGGCTCAATGCCGGCGCGGACCTGTATCTCTCCAAGCGCAGTTCGCTGGAGGTGATCGAGGCGGCCTGCCGCAGCCTGTTGCGCCGGCTCGGCGACGGCCCGGGCCGGCCTCGCGGTTCCTGGCGGCTGCAACCCCGCTCCTGGCGCCTGCTGATGCCCGCCGGCGATGTGCTGGAGCTGACGCAGGACGAGGTGTCGCTGCTGTCCATCCTGTGCGCGCAACCGGGGCAGGCGATCGCCCGCGACACGCTGCTGGCGCGGCTTGGCAAGGTGGAGACGCTGTCCAGCCTGCGCAATCTGGACAACACAGTGAGCCGCCTGCGGCGCAAGGTGCTGGCGGCCTGTGGTCTGGAGCTGCCGGTGCGGCCCAGTTACGGCCGGGGATACACCTTCACCGGACATTGCGACGTGGACGCATGAGGCGCGAAGTCATATCCGCCGCATCGATGCGCCTGCTGCTGCCCATGCTGTGCGCGCTGCTGCTGATGCTGCCGGCGCTGACCAGCGCGGCGCCGGCATTGCGTCTGAGCGCCGAGGTTCCGCGGCTGTCGCTGGAAGGGCGGCTGGACCATTTCGTCGACGAAAGCGGCACGCTGACCTTCGAGACCGTGGCGCGGCCGGGCTTCGTCGGCGAGCATTTCACGCGTCTGCCGGGCTACCGCAGTCTGGGCTACGACACCGACGTGCACTGGTTTCATGTGCGGCTGGAACCCGAATCCGGTGCGCCGTCGCGCTGGGTGCTGGCCATCGGCACGCCGGAGCTGGAAGAGGTGGATGTATGGGTGGTGCGGGCGGATGGCGCCTTCCAGCACCATGCGCTCGGTTATCACCGGCCCTATGAAAACCGCCCTGTGCGCACGCGCCTGTTCGCGCTGCCCTTCGAGCTGGACGCCACGACCCACATCTATCTTCGGGTGCGCACCCACAACGCGATCATCGTTCAGGCCGATCTGTGGCAGGTCAACGCCTTTACCGCCAACGAGACCCGGGAGAATTTTTATTACGGGCTGTACTTCGGCATCCTGCTGATCGCCGCGGCGCTCTACGCCATTCTCGGCGCGCGGTTGCGCGACGTGACGATGGCGGCCTATGCGGGCTATGTGGGATCGCAGCTGCTGTTCCACCTTGGGACGACCGGCTACCTGCCGGTGCTGCTGGAAAACTTCCATGCGGAATGGTTCACCGACGCCTTGCCCCGCATCGGCTGGCTGGGCGGGGCGATCACCATCGTGCTGATGTGGAGTTCCCTGCTGCAGCTGAAACGGACACACCCCGGCATCCATCGCCTGTACCTGTTCACCATCGTCCTCAATCTGGGGCTGCTGCCGTTCGCGCTGATGCCCTTTCTGGTGAGCGCCGGGCTGCTGCTGGTCGTGAAGCTGGCCAATCTTCTCAATGTCCTGAATTTCTTCATCGGCCTCGTCCTGCTGCTCGGTGCCTGGCGACGGAACCGGCGGGCAGAGTGGATGATTTATCTGGTCGCCTTCGTCATTCCCGCGCTCGGCACGATGGTCAACACGATCGCCAATCAGGGCGCGCTGCCCCGCAATGCGGTGACATCGCATCTCTATCTGGCCTCCGTGCTGGTGCATGTGCTGGTGATGAGTTACGGGCTGGCGCTGCGCCTGCGCCAGTTGCAGTACGACAAGGTGGCGGCGGAACAGGAAGTCACCGTCGCCACGCGGCGGGCCGAGGAGCAGCGACGCTTCGTCGCCATGCTGTCGCACGAGTTCGGCAATCCGCTGGCCGCCATCGACCGCGCCGCGCAGATGGTGCAGATCAAGATGGAGGGACTGCCGCCGGCGGAGGCGCAGCGCCTCGCGCAGATCCGCGCCAATGCGTCGATACTCTCCGGCCTCGTCGACAACTTCCTGATGACGGAGGCGCTGGATCACGGCGCGCTGGCGCTGTCGCGGGAGCCTTGCGCGATCCGGGCGCTGCTGGACGACGCTATCCGCCTGCAGGGCGATTCCGTCGGCGGTCGCATCGTGCTCCGCGAGTGTCCCGACACGACGTTCGATCTCGATCCGACCCTGATCGGCATCGCGCTCGGCAACCTGCTGACCAATGCGCTGCGCTATTCGCCGCCGGATAGTCCCGTGCAGGTCGACGCGCGGCTGAGCGACGCGGGGCTGAGCATCCGCATCGCCAATCGCGGCCCCGGCCTGAGCGATGACGAACTGGCGCGGCTCGGCAGTCCCTACTTCCGGGCCGCGTCGTCGCTGGGCAAGAAGGGCAGCGGTCTGGGTTATCACTTCACGCTGCGGATCGTGAAGGCCCACGGCGGCACGCTGACCGCCACGTCAGGGGAGGGCGTCGGGCTGGCGGTGGAGATGGTTCTGCCGCCGCTGTAACTCGCGAGATCGTCGACGGGCGCTGCGTGGCGGGCACGAACGACAAGGGCGGCCATTGGCCGCCCTTGTCGTTTGCTGCACTTCGATCAGCCGTTACTTCGGTCAGCCGTCGTAACGCTGCAGTACCAGACTGGCGTTGGTGCCGCCGAAGCCGAAGCTGTTCGACAGCACGCGGTTCAGCTTCACGCCGTCCTGACGCTGACGCAGGATCGGCAGGCCGTCGGCCTCCGGGTCGAGCGTCTCGATGTTGGCCGACGCCGCCAGGAAGTCGTGCTGCATCATCAGCAGGCAGTAGATCGCCTCGTGCACGCCGGTGGCGCCGAGGCTGTGGCCGGCCAGCGATTTGGTCGAGCTGATCGGCGGCACGGTGATGCCGCTGAACGCTTCGCGGATCGCTTTCAGTTCCTGCATGTCGCCGGCCGGCGTCGAGGTGCCGTGGCTGTTGATGTAGTCGATCGGGCCATTGGCGGTCGACATCGCCATCTTCATGCAGCGCACCGCGCCTTCGCCGCTCGGCGCCACCATGTCGTAGCCGTCCGACGTCGCGCCGTAGCCAACCAGCTCGCCGTAGATCGTCGCGCCGCGCGCCTTGGCGTGCTCCAGCTCTTCCAGCACCACCATGCCGCCGCCGCCGGAGATGACGAAGCCGTCGCGGTTGGCGTCGTACGGGCGCGAGGCCTGTGTCGGGTTGTCGTTGTACTTGCTGGAGAGCGCGCCCATCGCGTCGAACAGACACGACAGTGTCCAGTGCTCCTCCTCGCCGCCGCCGGCGAAGACGATGTCCTGTTTGCCGAGCTGGATCAGCTCGGCACCGTGGCCGATGCAGTGCGCGCTGGTGGCGCAGGCCGACGACAGTGAGTAGTTGAAGCCCTTGATCCTGAACGGCGTCGCCAGACAGGCGGAGACGGTGCTGCTCATCGTCTGCGTGACGCGGTACGGGCCGATGCGCTTGATCCCCTTCTGCCGCAGGATGTCGGCGGCCTCGACCAGATTGGCCGACGAGGCGCCGCCGGAGCCGGCGACGATGCCGGTACGCTCGCTGGAGACATCGGCCTCCGACAGGCCGGCATCGGCGATCGCCTCCTGCATCGCCAGATAGGCGTAGGCGGCGGCGTCACCCATGAAGCGCAGCTGCTTGCGGTCGATCAGCTCGGCGAAGTCGATGTCGATGGTGCCGGCCACCTGCGAGCGGAAGCCGAGTTCCTTGTAGTCCTCGCGGAAGCGGATGCCGGAGCGGCCGGCGCGCAGCGCGTCGAGCACCGCCGCCTTGTTGTTGCCAAGGCAGGAGACGATGCCCATGCCGGTGATGACTACGCGTCTCATCGTTGAAACCTCCGCGAACTCTCTTCTTTTGGTGCGGGCGAATCGTCTTCGGGTTCGATCCGCCCGGCGTCGGTGCGGGCGCGCCGCGTGGGGTCAGGCCAGATCGGCACTGCCGGGCTTGAACAGGCCGACGCGCAGCTCCTTCGCCTCGTAGATGACCTTGCCGTCGCAGGCGACGGTGCCGTCGGCGATGCCCATCACCAGCTTGCGCTCGATGACGCGTTTCAGGTCGAGGCGATAGGTGACCAGTTTCGCATCGGGCAGGATCTGGCCGGTGAATTTGATCTCGCCGGCGCCGAGCGCGCGGCCGCGGCCGGTGTTGCCCTTCCAGGCGAGGAAGAAGCCGACCAGCTGCCACATCGCGTCGAGGCCGAGGCAGCCCGGCATCACCGGGTCGCCGGGAAAGTGACACTGAAAGAACCAGAGATCGGGGTGGATGTCGAGCTCGGCAACCAGCTCGCCCTTGCCGTAGGCACCGCCCTCGGTCGAGACATGGGTGATGCGGTCCAGCATCAGCATGTTATCGATCGGCAGCTGGGCGTTGCCCTCGCCGAACAGGCGGCCATGACCGCATTCGATGAGGGCGGCCTTGTCGAACGAGTGCCGGTTTGTCAGTGACATCTAGATTCCTGATCCGTAAGGATTTTTTTGGAGATTCCGGGATGCCGTTGGCACCGTCGGGAAAAAGGCGAGCAATTGTACTAGCTGACGGGTCGAAGTCCAGCGCGGCGCGGCGGCCGGCCGGAGTCGCCGCCGGTGGTGCCGATTGCGCGTGGAGAGGCGGCGATGGCGCGTGTATGCTGCCGCCCGCCCTCGTCGGCGTTAGGCTCGGCAGGGCATTTTCGAGATCATCCGGAAGGAACAGAGCATGCGTATAGCGGTGATTGGAACGGGTTATGTGGGGCTGGTCACCGGTGCCTGCTTCACCGAGATGGGCAACCACGTGGTCTGCGTCGACATCGACCAGGCCAAGCTGGAGCGGCTGCGGCGCGGCGAGATCCCGATCTACGAGCCAGGGCTGGAGGAGATTGTCACCAGCGCGATGGCCAACCGGCTGCTCGAGTTCACCGACGACTACGCCGTCGCGCTCGACCGCGCCGACTATGTGTTCATCGCGGTTGGCACGCCGCCCGGCGAGGATGGCTCGGCCGACCTGCGCTACGTGCTCGAAGCTGCTCGCAGCATCGGCCGTTACCTGTCCGGCTACATCGTCGTCGTCGACAAGTCGACGGTACCGGTCGGCACCGCCGACAAGGTGCGGGCGGCGATCCGCGAGGAGTTGCAGGCACGCGGCGTCGATCTCGAGTTCGATATCGTCAGCAACCCCGAATTCCTGAAGGAGGGGGCGGCGATCGAGGATTTCATGCGCCCCGATCGCGTCGTCATCGGTAGCGAGAACGAGCGCGCGGAACAGCGCATGGCGGAGCTTTATGCCCCGTATCTGCGCTCCAGCGATCGCCTCATCACGATGGGGCTGCGCGACGCCGAGATGACCAAATACGCCGCCAACGCGATGCTGGCGACGCGGATCTCGTTCATGAACGAAATCGCCAACCTGTGCGAGCGCATGGGTGTCGACGTCGAACACGTGCGCAAGGGCATCGGTTCGGACAAACGCATCGGCTACGCCTTCATCTATCCCGGCTGCGGCTACGGCGGCTCGTGCTTCCCGAAGGATGTGAAAGCGCTGATCCACATGGCCGACAGCCACGATTTCGAACCGGCGCTGCTGCACGCCGTCGAAGAGCGCAACCAGCGCCAGAAGCAGGTGCTGTTCGAGAAGCTGCAGCATCATTTCGGCGGCGACCTGAAGGGGCGCCAGATCGGCGTCTGGGGGCTGGCGTTCAAACCGGGCACCGACGACATGCGCGAGGCGTCGTCGGTGGTGCTGATCCGCGCGCTGGTCGAGGCCGGTGCGCGCGTCACCGCCTACGATCCGGTGGCGCTGGAGGCGGCGGCGCGCGAATTCCCGCCGCAGTGGCTGGAAGATGGCCGGCTGGCGCTGATCCCGTACCAGTACGACGTGCTGAAAGGGGCCGATGCGCTGGTGCTGGTGACGGAGTGGAAACGCTTCCGGCAGCCCGATTTCGACGCGGTGAAGGAGCTGATGAAGGCGCCGGTCATCGTCGACGGTCGCAATCAGTACGACCCGGTCACATTGGCCGAGCGCGGCTTCGCCTACTATGGCATCGGCCGTGGCGCCAACCCGGTACGGAGCGACGACTGAACGAGGCGCACCTGCCGATGCATGGTCGATGGTACGCATGGCTGATGGTGCGTACATCTGAGGGTGCGTACATCTGATGGTGAATGGCGCATGAGTCCTGCGCGGCAGCGACTGCCGGGTGTCCCGGAGCGGATGCCTGCTATCACCAATGAATAAGGAGATCCTCCCTTGTTGATACCCGTTCTGCTCTCCGGTGGCGTCGGCAGTCGCCTGTGGCCGGTCTCCCGGGAGCTCTATCCGAAGCAGTTCCTGCCGCTCGCCGGCACCGTCAGCCTGCTGGCGCAGACCTGGCACCGGGTCGCCGGGTTGGAGCAGATCGCCGAGCCGATCGTCGTCTGCAACGAGGAGCACCGTTTTCTGGTGGCCGAGCAGATGCGCAGCTGCGGCGCTCGCCCGGCCGCCATCGTGCTCGAACCGCACGGGCGCAACACGGCACCGGCCGCCGCCGTCGCCGCGCTGAAGGCACTGGAGATCGATGCCGACGCCGTGCTGCTGGTGCTGCCGGCCGATCATGTGATCCGCCAGCCGGAGGTGTTCGCCGATGCCGTCGCGCGCGGGCTGCCGGCGGCGCGGCAGGGCAGCCTCGTCACCTTCGGCATCGTGCCGACGGCGCCGGAGGCCGGTTATGGCTACATCAAGCGGGCCGCTGTGGACGGTGGCGATGAACTGTTCCGGATCGAGCGCTTCGTCGAGAAACCCGATGCCGAGACCGCCCGCGGTTACCTCGCCAGCGGTGACTACCTGTGGAACAGCGGCATGTTCCTGATGCGCGCCGATATCTGGCTCGAACAGCTGGAGCGGTTCGCCCCGGCGATCCTGGCGGCATCGCGGCGGGCGCTGGCCGAAGCGCACAACGATCTCGACTTCACCCGGCTCGACGCCACCGCGTTCGCCACCTGCCCGAGCGACTCGATCGACTACGCGGTCATGGAGCACACCGATCGCGGTGTCGTCGTGCCGCTGGCCTGCGGCTGGAGCGACGTCGGTTCGTGGTCGTCGCTGTGGGAGGTGGCGGACAAGGACGACGACGACAACGCCGTCAGTGGCGACGTGCTGCTGCACGACGTCGGCCATAGCTACATCCGCGCCGATTCGCGGCTGGTGGCGGCGGTCGGCGTCGACAACCTCGTGGTGGTCGAGACCTCCGACGCGGTGCTGGTAGCCAGCCGCGACCGCGTGCAGGAGGTCAAGGAGATCGTCGGCGCGCTGAAGAAACTCAAGCGCGAGGAGGCGACGCTGCACAAGCGCGTGTCGCGGCCGTGGGGCTCGTACGAATCGCTGGTCAACGCCGGCCGTTTTCAGGTCAAGCGCATCGTCGTCAATCCGGGCCAGCAGCTGTCGCTGCAGATGCACCACCACCGCGCCGAACACTGGATCGTCGTCTCCGGCACCGCGCGCGTCACCTGCGGCGACCGCGAACTGCTGCTCGGCGAGGATCAGTCCACCTACATCCCGCTCGGCAATCGCCACCGCCTCGCCAATCCCGGCGTCATTCCGCTGGAGATCATCGAAGTGCAGACCGGCAGTTATCTGGGCGAGGATGACATCGTTCGTTTTCAGGACGTCTACGGGCGCAGCGGCTGAGAGCGCCGGCGCCCGTGCAACCCCGATCTCTCCAACCAAGGATCAGCGACAACATGATCAAGAAGTGTCTGTTCCCCGTGGCCGGCTACGGTACGCGCTTCCTGCCGGCGACCAAATCGATGCCGAAAGAGATGCTGCCGATCGTCAACAAGCCGCTGGTGCAGTACGGCGTCGAGGAGGCGATCGACGCCGGCCTGACCGATATCGCGCTGGTCACCGGTCGCGGCAAGCGTGCCATCGCCGACCATTTCGACATCAGCTACGAACTCGAGCACCAGATCGCCGGCACCAGCAAGGAGAAGTACCTGGCCTCGATCCGCCATGTGCTCGATCGCGGCGTCTTCACGATGACGCGGCAGCGCGAGATGAAGGGGCTCGGCCACGCGATCCTGACCGGCGAGGTGCTGATCGGCAACGAGCCGTTCGGCGTCATCCTGTCGGACGACCTCTGCATCAACGAGGGCGGCGATGGCGTGATGGCGCAGATGGTGCGGCTGTTCCGCCAGTTCCGCTGCAGCATCGTCGCCGTGCAGGAGGTGCCGATGGACCAGATCCACAAGTACGGCGTCGTCGCCGGCCAGTCGCTGAAGGACGGGCTCTACCGCGTCGACAACATGGTCGAGAAGCCGAAGGCGGAAGAGGCGCCGTCCAACCTCGCCATCATCGGTCGCTACATTCTGACGCCGGATATCTTCGACATCCTGCGCGATACGCCGCCCGGCAAGAACGGCGAGGTGCAGATCACCGACGCGCTGCTGACGCAGGCGCGCAACGGCTGCGTGATGGCCTACAAATTCCAGGGGCGCCGGTTCGACTGCGGTGCGGTCGACGGTTTCGTCGAGGCGACCAACTACGTCTACCACAACATCTACCAACCGGATTGAGATGTACCCATGAGTGCCACGGAAATCGACCAGCCGCTCCAGCTCAGCTGCTTCAAGGCCTATGACGTGCGCGGGCGCGTGCCCGACCAGATCAACGAGACGATTGCTTACCGTATCGGCCGCGCCTATGCCGACGTGGTCAGGCCCGGCTCGGTGGTGGTCGGCCACGACATTCGCCTGACCAGCGCGGCGCTGAAGCTGGCGCTGGCCGACGGCCTGCGCGACGGTGGTGTCGATGTCTTCGACATCGGTCTGTGCGGTACCGAGGAGATCTACTTCGCCACCTTCCACGGCGGTGTCGGCGGCGGCATCGCGGTGACGGCGAGCCACAACCCGAAGGACTACAACGGCATGAAGTTCGTGCGCGAGGAGTCCAGGCCGATCAGCGGCGACACCGGGCTGTTCGACATCCAGCACCTCGCCGAGACGGGCCGGTTCGCACCGACGGTTCGTCGCGGCGATCTGAAACCGCTCGATACCGCGGCGGCCTACGTCGACCACCTGCTGTCGTATGTCGACACGACGGCGCTGAAGCCGCTGAAGATCGTCGTCAACGCCGGCAACGGCGGAGCCGGGCTGGTCATCGATCGCCTCGAAAAACATCTGCCGTTCCAGTTCATCAAGGTGCACCACGCACCGGATGGCGAGTTTCCGAATGGCGTGCCGAACCCGCTGCTGGAACAGAATCGGGCACCGACCATCGACGCCGTGCGCGCGCACGGCGCCGACCTCGGCATCGCCTGGGATGGCGACTTCGATCGCTGCTTCTTCTTCGACGAGAACGGCGAGTTCATCGAGGGTTACTACGTCGTCGGCCTGCTGGCTGAGGCGTTCCTGCGCAAGCACGGCGGCGGGCGCGTCGTGCACGACCCGCGCCTGACCTGGAACACGATTGACGTCGTCGAAGCGCTCGGCGGCGAAGCGGTACAGAGCAAGACCGGCCACGCCTTCATCAAGGAGCGGATGCGCAAGGAGAACGCCATCTACGGTGGCGAGATGAGCGCGCACCACTACTTTCGCGACTTCGCCTACTGCGACAGCGGCATGATTCCGTGGCTGCTGGTGACGCAGCTGATCTCGGCCAGCGGCAAGCCGCTGTCGCAGCTGGTGTACGAGCGCCAGCGCGCCTATCCGTGCAGCGGCGAGATCAATCGCACCGTGCGTGATGTGAAGGTGGTGCTCGCCGCAATCGAAGCGAAATATGCGGCGCAGGCCGAGTCGGTCGACAAGACCGACGGCCTCAGCCTGACGATGGGAGCGTGGCGCTTCAACGTGCGCGGTTCCAACACCGAGCCGGTGTTGCGCTTGAACGTCGAGAGTCGTGGCGACGAGGCGTTGATGAGGGCGAAGACGGCCGAGTTGCTGGCGGCGATCGATGCAGTAGCCTGAGCCGACGGCGGGGTGGGGTGTTCATGGCCTCGCTCCGCCAGCGCGGATGGTTCGAGCCCTCCGCAGCTCAAACCTCGTAGTAATCCCTGAACCAGCGAATGAAGCGCTCGACCCCCACTTCGATCGAGGTGTCGGGTCGGTAGCCGACAGCGCGCATCAGTGCGTCGACATCGGCGAAAGTGTCCGGCACGTCGCCCGGCTGCATCGGCAGCAGGATCTTCTCCGCCGTTTTCCCCAGCTGCTGTTCGATCAGCCCGATGAAGTGCAGCAGCTCCACGGGCGTGTTGTTGCCGATGTTGTAGACCCGGTAGGGGGAATTCGAGGCGGCGGGATTGGGCGCATCGCTGCGCCAGTCGGGGTCGGCACTGGCGACGTGATCGCTGCTGGCGATGACGCCGGCGACGATGTCGTCGATGTAGGTGAAGTCGCGGCGGTGACGGCCGAAGTTGTAGACCTCGATCGGTTCGCCGCGAACGATTTTTTGCGCGAACTTGAAGTAGGCCATGTCCGGCCGGCCCCACGGGCCGTAGACGGTGAAGAAGCGCAGGCCAGTCGTCGGCAGGCCGAACAGATGGCTGTAGGTGTGCGCCATCAGCTCGTTCGATTTCTTGGTGGCGGCGTAGAGGCTGAGCGGGTGGTCGACGTTGTCGGTTTCGGCGAACGGCTGTTTGGTGTTGGCACCGTAGACCGAACTGCTCGACGCGTAGGTCAGGTGTTCGACGCCGTGGTGTCGGCACAGCTCCAGGATATTGCCGAAGCCGACCAGGTTCGACGTGATGTAGGCGGCCGGATTCTCCAGCGAGTAGCGCACCCCGGCCTGCGCGGCCAGATGGATCACGCGCTGTGGTTTGAAGCGGGTGAACAGATCGCCCAACGCGCTGCTATCGGAAATGCAGAATTCGAAATTGCGGTAGCCCGGCTGTCCGTGCAGCCGCTGCAGTCGCGCCCGTTTCAGGCTGACGTCGTAATAGCTGTTGACGCTGTCGACGCCGGCGATTTCGTCGCCGCGCGCCAGCAACCGCAGCGCCACCTCGCAACCGATGAAGCCGGCGGTGCCGGTGACCAGAATGCGCATCGTTACAGTCTCGCGTCGACGGCGTCGGCCGGGAACAGGTACTTGATGTCGAAGATGACCGAGTGGGGGCGCGCCAGT
>CAZEVP010000033.1:0-33790 GCA_964515735.1 uncultured Verrucomicrobiaceae bacterium
CTTCTTCTTCCTTGCGACGAACAACGATACGGTCGTTCAAAGGACGAATTTTCATGTTGCCGATTCTCCTGATGGTTGAGGGTTGAATCCGGATGTGCCCGAAGCGATGCGCGAGGATGGGGGCGCGCCGGACGCTTTCAAGGGCACTCGACGGCGGCTTCGATCAGCACGCCCGTCGGGCTTTGGCACTCTCGCCTGGAGAGTGCCAGCCAAGGAGGTGCCAATCATAGTGTCCGCGCCCCCCCAGTCAAGCGCTCCGTGGAGCGGCCGGAACAGCGGGGTCGGCGGGCGATATGGGGTGGGAAAGTGCGGTTTCAAGGGGGCCGGCGTCGAATTCGCACGCCGGCCGGTCGTTCACGGCGTCACGGCAGGCGGGGGTCGTCGGGGCGCTTGCCACTCTCCTCGCGCCAGTATTCGCCCTCGACGATGACAGAGTCGTCACCGTGCGATGCGGACGAGCGGCGCCAGGCGTGGAAGGTGGCGCCGCGCGTGAAGGTGGTGAACCGCGTCAGCGCGCCGACGACACGGCGGCGCGTCGCCGGCAACAGCAGCAGGAAGCCGAGCGCGTCGGTGATCAGGCCCGGCAGGAACAGCAGAAAACCCGCGGTGCCGAGCAACATGCCATCGGCCAGCCCGGCCGCCGGCGAGGCGGCGAGCGGCTGCCAGCGGCGCCAGTCGGCGCGGCGCAGCGCGGCGATACCGATGATGGCGGTAAGGACGATCCACGCCAGCACGGCGAACCCGCCGACGGCCATGCCGGCCAGGATCAGCAGCGCCAGCTCCAGCAGCGGGAACAGGAAGAGCAGTAGCGAAAACGGGGGCATCGAGGGCTCCAGCGCGGGTTTGAAACGGTTAGATGGTGACAGCGGCGCCGAATTCAACCCGCCGGCGATCACGCCCGGTACTGGCACGGGAAGTCGGCCGCGCCGGGGGTTGGCTACAATGCGGCGGCATCGCCCCCTCCCCGACCGGCCAGCCACGGATCGAGCCCATGACGCCGCAGCACGACGCCACCCCCAACCCCGCCATCGCGATCCTGCGCGGACGATGACTGCGCTCTACGGCCCGGTCTGGCAGGTGGTGGCGTCGATTCCGCCCGGCCGCGTCTGCAGCTACGGCGGTGTCGCCACGCTGGCCGGCCTGCCCGGCCGGGCGCGGCTGGTCGGGCGCATCCTGTCGCAGCTGCCGACCGATTCGACCCTGCCGTGGCACCGCGTCATCAATGCCGGCGGCGGCCTGTCGTTCACCCCGGGCTCGCAGGCGTGGCTGGAACAGAAACGCCGGCTGGAGGCGGAAGGGGTCGTATTCAGCGGCAGCGACCGTATCAGCTGGAAGCGCTTCGGCTGGCCGGATCAGGCACCCGGTCGGCGCTGACGGCCGCCCCGCCCTCCTCCGCCGCCGGCTCGCGCCGCGGCCGGTCCGGATGCGCCACCCGCAGCAGCAACGCAGCCAGCACGATCGCCGGCAGCCCGGTCAGCGCGGTGATCAGATAGAACTCCACCCAGCCGACGGCCTGCGCCAGCACGCCGGTGAAACCCGCGGCGAACTGCCCCGGCAGCGTCATCAGCGAGCTGAACAGCGCGTACTGGGTGGCGGTGTAGGCGGTGTTGGTCAGGCTCGACAGGTAGGCGATGAAGACCGCGGTGGCGAGACCGCCGGTGATGTTGTCGGCGACGATCGCCAGAGTCAGCCCCCACGGCACCGGCCCGAGCGTCGCCAGCACGGCGAACGCGATGTTGGTGGCCGGTGCCATGAAGGCGGTGAACAGCAGCAGCGGCGCGATGCCGAAGCGGGAGACCAGCGCACCGCCGAGCGCGGCACCGGTCAGCGTCATCACCAGCCCGAACGCGGCGGCGATGTTGGCGATCTGTTCCTTGCTGAAGCCGAGGTCGAGGTAGAACGGGTTGGCCATCACGCCCATGAAGATGTCGCTGATGCGGAAGCAGCCGATGAACAGCAGGATCACCAGCGCCGCGCGGCCGTAGCGCTGGAAGAAGTCGGCGAACGGGCAGACCACGGCGCCGATGAACCAGGCGGTGATGCGCTGGCGGCGCGCGCCGTGCGTGGTGCCGGCCAGATAGGCGGCGACCCGCATCTCCATGGCCTGCGTGCGCTCGCTGATCTGCCGCTCCGGCTCCGCCACGATCAGCGTCGTCACCACACCGACCGCCATCAGCAACGCCATCGCGCCATAGGCCAGCGACCAGCCGCCCAGCGCGGCAATGTGCAGGCTGCCGGCACCGGCCGCCAGCAGCGCCACCCGATAGCCGGTGACATAGCTGGCCGCCATCGCGCCCTGATGACGCGCCTCCAGCGCCTCGACGCGATAGGCATCGACGGCAATGTCCTGCGTTGCCGAACCGAACGCCGCCAGCGTCGCCAGCACGGCGATCCACCAACCCTGCGTCGGGTCGGTGCCGGCCATGCCGAACAGCGCCAGCGCGATGCACAGCTGTGCCAGCAGCATCCAGCTGCGGCGCCGTCCGAGCAGCCGGGTCAGCAAGGGCAGCGGCAGCCGGTCGACGACCGGCGCCCAGAAGACCTTGATCGAGTGCGCCAAGCCGACCCAGCTGAGAAAGCCGATCGTCGCCAGATCGACACCGAGGTCGCGCAGCCAGGCCGTGAAGGTGCCACCGACCAGCAGCAGCGGCAGGCCCGCCGAAAAGCCGAGGAACAACATGCCGATCACGCGCGGATGGCGGTAGATCCGGAACCCCTCGGTGAGCTTGCAGACGTTCCTGGGAGCGTTGGAGGGCGGCGGGCGTGACGGCATGGCAGGAGGCGCGAAGGCGGAGGATCGCGCAGGTTAGGAGGTATCGTCGGCGGACTCAACCGGCCTGACGCAGGCGCGGCCGGCCGCGCGGACGCGGGCGCACCTTCTGGCCGCACCGGCGCTCGATGACCGCGCGGAACTCCTCGCTGCCATAGACGCTGCCCTGCACCACGTTCAGGTTGATCTCCTTGATCATCTCCGCCGCCATCGGCGTAGACACCATCGCGGCGTACTCCTGAAAGCGCTCGCCCGCCTCCGGCGCCAGCTGCAGCCAGCTGTCGTCGTCGGCGACGAAATGGCCGGCGATGCCGACGTGCTGGCGCAGGCTGCTCCACGGGTAGTCGAGCGGGTCGTCGACGACACCGGCGATCGCCGCCAGCGTATCGACGTAGCGGTAGCAGTTCAGCATGTAGCCGCCCGGCTCGACCAGACAGGATTTGTAGCGCCCGTTCCACAGCGTGCCGGTGCGGTCGTAGCGGCGGTTGAAATACTGCACGTAGCGGCGACCGAGCGACTGCATCATCTGCGGCACCGAGGTCTCCGAGTGCGGCGTCACCAGCAGCTGCACCCGGTTCGGCAGCAGCGCGTAGGCGTGCAGCTCGCAGTCGTAGTGGGCGGCCGCCTGCCGCAGGCTCTCCAGATAGATCTGGTAGTCGTCGCGGTAGTTGAACGTGCGCGCCCAGTCCACGCCGGTCTGTACTACGCACTGCGGAATGTTGCTGACGGTGAAGCGCGTCGGTCTTGGCATGATGAACTCCCTCACTGCTGACGCTCCTGCCGACGAGCGATGCGCGAACCGCGCATCCACCGGCCTGCAGGGCAACCGCGGAGACGCGACGCGGCGCGTCCCCCTCTGCACGAGGATGAGGGAGCAATATGTCTGCCAAGTGACGATGCCACGCCGCCAGACTTGCAACGCTTGCCGGATCAATCGGTTAACGGTGCCCGGTACGATCCGGCCCGGCGCCGCGCGGCACCGCCACGGGTCATTCCGGGCAGCGCCGCACCACTTCGGCCCGGCGGCGGCCTCAGCGAATCCAGCGCAGCAGCAGCGCCGCGACCACGCCCCAGACCAGTGACAGCAGCAATGCCAGCAGCGCCGTCGTGTTCAGCAGCGATGGCGTGCGGCCGCCGATCAGCGGAAACAGCACCAGCTCGGCGGCGGCGACGACCAGCCCCCACAGCAGGCCGCTGACCAGCACCGGGTTGCGCGCCATCGGCAGCAGGAACAGCAATCCCCACAGGCCGCCGATGACGACGCGCGGATGGATCGCCGCCGCGCTCAGCGAGCCGGCGACATGGGCGCCGAGCTGCGTGGCGATGCCGTAGCGCAGCGTCAGCCAGGCGGCCACGCATTTGATGAAACCGGCGGCGGCGCCGGCGGCGAAACAGAGCGCGACAGCGCGCGGAACGGCACTCATGACATCCCCTTCGACACAGAAGAAACGCGGCAGTCTAGAGCCTGTCATCCACATCCGCATGCGCCGCAGCGCGCGCAGCGACTGGGGTAGAATTGCGCACCCGCCCTCGCCACCGGAGAACAGCCGCATGATTCGAGCCACCGTCCGCGCCCGTCACGTCGCCCCGCGCCGCCTCGCCGCCGGCAAACACGCACTGCACACCGCACTGGCCACCGCGCTGCTGTTCGGTGCCGGCGCCGCGGCGGCCGACAGCGACTGCCTGCCGCCACAACTGTCGGCGCAGGCGGAAGGTTTCGTCGAGGCGACGCCCGACACGGTGGTGGTCAACGTGACGGTCTCGCACACGGCGCCGACACTGGCCGAGGCCAAGCAGCGCGTCGACGCCGTCGGCACCGCCGTCATCCGCGCCGCCGACCTGCACGGCATCGGCTCGCGCGACCTGCAGGCGAGCAAGATCCAGGCGGCACCCGATTACGACTGGAACAACGGCGCGCGCGTGCTGCGCGGCCAGCAGGTCTCGCGCCAGTTCGAGCTGAAGCTGCGCGACGTCGACCGCTACGGTGCGCTGGTGCAGGCGCTGGCCGATGCCGAGGTGACGCAGCTCGACAACATCCGCACCGAGTTCTCGACCATCGACAAGCTGGAACAGCAGGCGCTGAAGAAGGCGATCGCCAATGTGCGCGACAAGGCCTCGGTCATGGCGGCGGGTTTCGATCGCAAGATCGACGGCGTCATCGCCGTCAGCGAGAGCGGTGCCGCGCGGCCGCTGGCGAGCCACGAACTGCGCGCCGATTTCGCCAAGGCCCAGGTGGCCGGCGGCGATGCCGGCGCCGCGCTGAAGGTCGGCCCGCAGCAGATCACCAAGAGCGTCTCCGCCACGTTCCGGCTCGACGGCGACTGCACACCGACCCGGCGCTGACGCGCCGCCACCTCACCGCGTCCTCTGGTACTCGGCCAGCACCTCCTCCGCGGAGGGATTGGCCTTGCCCATGCCGTTGATGAATACCGCCGGAATCTCGCCGTTCAGCACGGCGACGGTGCGATCGAGCGCCGCGCGCTGCGCCGCCGTCGGGTTGTCGACGTTCAGCGAGAAATGGCTGCCGCGCTCATTGGGAATGCCGCGCCGCGTCAGCTCCTGCGCCAGTGCATCGGCGCGCTGCGCCGCCTCCGACGGGCAGTTGAGCGGCGCATATATCTGCACGACGTTGCGCTTCGCGTTGCCGGGCATCGCCATCGCCACGAAACCATTGACGCTGGTCAGCGCCGCGCTCTCCCGCGCCAACTCGCGCCCGTGCCACCACTGGTAGCCATACCAGAGTCCGGCCAGCACGATCAGCAGACGAATCAGTCTCAACGCACGCTCCCGTGAACGTTGCCGCTACTCAGCGGCGGCCTGTAACAGCCACGCATCGAACCCCGCCTGTCGCAACAGGAATACCGCCAGCTCGCTGCGACGCCCGCCCTCCGGCGTCACCAGCAGACGCTGGTCGGACGGCAGTTGCTGCAGCGATGCCCGCAGCATCGAGATCGGCACATTGCGGCTGCCCTCGCGCGCGTCGCGTCGATACTCGACCGGAAAACGGACATCGAGCAGCTGTTCGGCGCCGGTGACATCGCTTTCGCCGAGCCGTGGAATCAGATGCGGGCGGATCAGCTCGTCGAAGGCGCTGCGGTCGAGGCGCGCGACGCAGCCGTCGGCCTCCATCACCACGGTCGCGTTGCGCACCGTTTCGGCCACCAGCGACTCCTCGCCGAAGTAGTCGCCCGGAATCAGCGAGAAGTCGCGACCGCCGAACGCGCCGTCCGGATCGGTGTGGACCAGCGCCACGCCGCGCGTCAGCAGATAGAGCGCATCGCCCGGCTCACCGCGACGAACCAGCGTCTCGCCGCGCGCCACCTCGCGCGACTGCAAGCAGGCGAGCAGCTGCTGGATCACCGTCGCCGGCAGGTGGTTGGCCAGCCGCGACTGCAGAAAACGCGACATCCAGTCGACCTCGACCGCGCCATCGGAGACCAGAAATTCCTCGTTCAGGTCGCTGTCGCCGAGCATCGCCACCGAAAAATCGGCGGAGCTGTCGGCCACCAGCGCGCGGTCGAGACGGTCGCGCGACAGCTGCAGCGTCTGGCACGCCTCCTGCGCCATCACCTGCCCTCCCTCGGCCGGCAGCAGCAGCTCCAGCGGTTGCAGCGCCTCGCCGTCGCCGGCCACCAGCGCGACGCGATCGAAGAAGGTGCGCCGCAGCTCGGCGCGGCCATCGACCAGATAGGTGAACACGGCGTTCGAGACATCGGACTTGCGCAGCAGCGGCTGCCCGCGTGCATGCGTGCGCGGCTGGCTGTCGCGAATCAGCTCGTCGAGCTGTTGCGCGTCGATCTGCTGCAGTGGATAACAGCGTGCCAGCAGCGGCCCGAACCCGGTCTGCGGCGAATGCTCCTTGCTCATCGGCAACCCCTGTCGCGTTGACGAACTCCGATACGGAATCGTGCGTGGTCGATGGTGTGCGCGCTCACGGGAACGGCAGCCCGACCTGTGGCGACGAGTGCCGCCGCAACGCGCGATTGTATATGGCGGTCGCAGAAAGGCGACTCACTCCGGCTCCAGCTGGTCGATCAGCCGCTCTACACAGGCCCGCGTCTCGTTGTGGCCCAGCGCGACGCCGATACTGCTCTCCATGACGAGCGCGCGCGCCACACCGACCATGATCAGCGACAACACCAGCGGCGACAGCTCACCCAGGTCATGGCCCCTGCGCGCAAGTATGGTTTCGAGGGCCTCCGTGACGCGGCGACGGGCGCGCTCGGTATGGATCAGCAGCTCATCGCCGATGACCTTGCGATGATTGGCCAGCGCCATCAGTTCGACGGCCAGCGCCAGTCGGTTCTTGTCGCTCTCGAACTCCCACAGCGCATGCAGTGGCCGCGCCGACGCGAGCGTCTCATCCATCTTCTGGTGGACCTGCTCGACGCGCCGGCGATAGACCGCCAGAAAAAGGTCGTCGGTGGTCGGGAAGTAGTAGTGCACCAGTGGCGCGGTCAGCCCGGCTTCGCGGGCCACACGGCGCGTGGTGGCCGCCGCGTAACCCTCGTCGATCATCAGCCGTTCGGTCAGATCGAGGATGAGAGCTCGGGTTGCCGACTGCTCGCTGCCGATGCGCCGGGGCGCACGTGCCGGCTTGTTGGTGTTCTCGGATTTCTTCGTGGGCATGTCGACTCTGGAGCGTGGATTCATCGTTGATCGAGGTGAAATCGTGCGCGCTGGTGCCATTGGAATGGGCGGTCGCGAAGCCGCCATCGGCGTGGCTGCGCCATCAATCGTTGCCGCGGACGCCACACACCTTGCGCGCGATCCACAACACCCCCATGACGACGATATTCAGAAAGCCGACCTGCAGTATCTCGAACGGCCAAAGGTTGTGAGAGGTCGGGTCGATGACGACATCGACGACGAGCCGCAGTACGACGAATGCCACCAGCACCAGCGGCAGCATCGCCGCGATCCGCCAGCCGCCCTGCCAGCGCCGCACCGCCACCACCGGCGCGGCAACACCGGCAACGCCCAGTGCCGCCATCGCCAGCATGAAACCACCGAACAGCACCGTCTCGCCGGCGCTCACCGGCTCGTTCATGCGCTCCTCCATCGCCTGCCGCTCCGCTTCCTCGGCCTGCGCACGCAGTGTTGCGACCCACGCTGGCTCGCGCTGCGCATTCGCGGTATGGCTGCCACCGGTGACTCGCACCCGATGGCTCGCGACGACCGGCGTGTTGCCGGTGCCGCCACCGCCCATCGAGATGCGGATCTCGTCGACCTCGTCGCCGGGTTGCATCAGGAAAAACCAGCCCAGCATCTCGCCACTGCCGGAATAGAGCGCCGACGGATGGCTGCCCGCATTCGCCTCGCGGCCGTGCAGGAATGGTCTGGCCCAGATGCGCACCGGCGCATCGCTGCTGTACGCCAGTCTCAGGTAATAGTTCTGGTTGCGCGCAAGCACGACCTCGTCGCCCGCTGGCCATGTCTCGACCACCTGCACCGAGCCATCGGCAAGCACAACCCCGGGCAACGCGAAGCATGTGGCAAGCGCGATCAGCAACAACGCACGAAGTGGCATGAGCCTCCCCCAAGCCCGATGTCTCGCAAGCGATCGATCAAATCCCCTCTCCCTTCAGGGAGAGGGGAGAAATGCGTTCCACATCAGATCGCGAGCAGGCTCTCAGAGCGCGAGCCGGCGAATGTCCGCGAGCAGTTCGTTCAGCTGCGTGAAGAAACGCCCGGCATCGGCACCGTTGACGGCGCGGTGGTCGTAGGAGAGCGACAGCGGCAGCATCTTGCGCGGCACGAACTGCTTGCCGTCCCACTGTGGTTTCACCGTCAGCCGCGACACGGCGAGAATCGCCACCTCCGGCGCATTGATGATCGGCGTGAAACCGAGGCCGCCGATGTTGCCGAGGCTCGAGATCGAGAAGCAGCCGCCCTGCATGTCGGACGGCTTCAGCTTGCGGTCGCGCGCCTTCGCCGCCAGCTCGGCCGACTCGCTCGCCAGCTCCCAGATGCTCTTCTTATCGACGTCGCGAATCACCGGCACGACGAGGCCGGCCGGCGTGTCGACGGCGATGCCGATGTGCACGTATTTCTTGTAGACGATCTGCTCGCCGTCGCTGTGCAGCGACGCATTGAATTTCGGATGCGCCTTCAGCGTCAGCGCGCACGCCTTCAGCAGGAACGGCAGTGGCGTCAGCCTGACGCCGCGCTTCTCCGCCTCGCCCTTCAGCGAATTGCGGAAATCCTCGAGATCGGTGATGTCGGCATCGTCGAACTGGGTGACGTGCGGCACGTTCAGCCACGCGCGCTGCATGTTGGCGGCGGTCAGCTTGTGCAGCTTGCTCAGCGGCTGCAGATCGACTTCGCCGAACTCGGCGGCGTCGAACGGCGGAATCGGCGGAATGCCGCTGCCGCCGACCGGCGCCGGCCCGCGCCCTTCCATCAGCTCCTTGACGAAGCGCTTGACGTCGTCCTTCTGGATGCGGCCGCGCGGCCCGCTGCCGGGCACGCGCAGCAGATCGATGCCCATCTCGCGCGCCAGCTTGCGCACGGCCGGCCCGGCGTAGACTTCGCTGGCCGAGGCCGGCGCCGCGAGATCGCGGCTTGGTGGAGCGACGGCTGCCGGTGCCGGCGAGATGACCGGCACACTCGTGGCGGCCGGCGCAGCGGCGGCAGCGGGCGTCGCCTCTGCCGCCGTCGCCGGCGATGCGCCTTCGGCCTGCAGTTCCATCAGCGGTGCGCCCTGCACCACCTTGTCGCCGACCTTCACCTTCAGCGCGCGCACGACACCCGCTTTCGGCGACGGCACTTCCATCGATGCCTTGTCCGACTCCAGCACGACGATGCTGTCGCCCTCGGCGACACGATCGCCGGCCGCGACGCAGACCTCGATCACCTCCACCGCGTCGCCGGTGCCGAGATCGGGAATCACGATCGTCTCGACGCCACCCGCCGCCGGTGCTGTCGCAGGCGCGGGAGCCGCTTCTTTCGACGCCGGCGTCTCTTTCACCGCCGGCGCCTCTTCTTTTGCCGCCGGCGCCTCTGCCGCGACGGTTTCTGCCGCCGCAGCGCCTTTCGATTCAGCAGCCGGCGCGCCGGCCAGTTCGAGAATCGGCACACCGGCCTTGACCTTGTCGCCGACCTTCAGCAGCAGCCGGCCAACCTTGCCGGCGCGCGGCGACGGCACTTCCATCGACGCCTTGTCGGATTCGAGCACGATCAGCGATTGCTCCGCGGCAATCTCGTCGCCGGGCGCAACGCAGACCTCGATCACCTCGACCTGCTCGGCGCCGCCGATATCCGGTACCTCAATGATTTCAGCAGCCACTCTATTCGATCCTGTCTCTGCGAGGCGACGATCGCGGCCGTCGCCTCAATGGTGTTGTTCCCCGGTATCCGTCAGCAGCTCATCGGGTCGCGCTTTTCCGGGTCGATGCCGAGCTGCTTCATCGCCTTGGCGACGTCGGCGTGCTTCAGCTTGCCGTCATCGGCCA
This sequence comes from uncultured Verrucomicrobiaceae bacterium, assembly GCA_964515735.1. Taxonomy (GTDB): domain Bacteria; phylum Pseudomonadota; class Gammaproteobacteria; order Pseudomonadales; family CAMLJR01; genus CAMLJR01. The sequence continues at coordinate 10,225 of CAZEVP010000033.1, forward strand.
GCGCGCGCAGCGCCGCCAGCGCGATGAAGCGGCGGTCGACCTCGAAGTGATGGCGCAGCTTGCCGCGCGTGTCGCTGCGACCGAAGCCATCGGTGCCGAGCACGACGTAGCGCTGCGGAATGTACGGGCGCAGCTGCTCGCCGAACGATTTGATGTAATCCGACGCGAAGATCACCGGCCCCTCGGCCTCCTGCAGCTGCTGCGTGACATACGGCACGCGCTGCTTCCCGGTCGGGTGCAGCAGGTTCCAGTGCTCGCAGGCCAGCCCGTCGCGGCGCAGCTCGTTGACGCTGGTGGCGCTCCAGACGTCGGCGCTGATGCCGAAGTCGTTGCGCAGCAGTTCGGCGGCCGCCTGCACTTCGCGCAGGATCGCGCCGCAGCCCATCAGCTGCACGCGGTCGGTCTTGCGCCGGCTGTTCTTCGCCGCCTCGATCCGGTACAGGCCGCGCACGATGCCCTCCTCGACACCGATCGGCATCTCGGGATGGCGGTAGTTCTCGTTCAGCAGCGTGATGTAGTAGAAACAGTTCTCTTTCTGCTGATACATCCGCCGCAGGCCGCTCTGGATGATCACCGTCAGCTCGTAGGCGTAGGTCGGGTCGTACGAGCGGCAGTTCGGGATCATGTTGGCCAGCAGGTGGCTGTGACCGTCCTGGTGCTGCAGGCCCTCGCCGTTCAGCGTCGTGCGGCCCGACGTGCCGCCCATCAGGAAGCCGCGCGCCTGCGCGTCGCCGGCGGCCCACAGCAGGTCCATGACGCGCTGGAAGCCGAACATCGAGTAGAAGGTGTAGAACGGCACCATCGGATAGCTGTGGTTGCTGTACGACGTCGCGGTGGCGATCCACGCCGACGTCGCGCCGGCCTCGTTGATCCCTTCTTCGAGGATCTGCCCCTTCCTGTCCTCTTTGTAATACATGATCTGGCCGGCATCCTGCGGCTTGTAGCGCTGCCCCTGCGACGAGTAGATACCGAGCTGGCGGAACATCCCCTCCATGCCGAAGGTGCGCGCCTCGTCCGGCACGATCGGCACTACACGCTCGCCGATCTGCTTGTCCTTGACCAGCGTCGACAGCGTGCGCACGTACGACATCGTGGTCGAGATCTCGCGCTCGCCGGAGCTCTGCAGCTGCCCCTTCAGATCGTCGAGCGACGGCACCGACAGCGGCTCGAAATCGCTGCGCCGCGCCGGCAGCTGGCCGCCGAGCTCCTCGCGACGCTTGAGCAGGTAAACCATCTCCGGGCTGTCCGGCGCCGGGCGGTAGTACGGTACGTTCTTCAGTTCGCTGTCGGAGAGCGGCACACCGAAGCGATCGCGGAAGCGCTTGAGGCTGTCGACATCGAGCTTCTTGATCGAGTGCGTCTCGTTGGCCGCCTCGCCCGACTTGCCCATGCCGTAGCCCTTGACCGTCATCGCCAGCACGACAGTCGGCTGCCCCTTGTGCGCCACCGCCTGCGCGTAGGCGGCGTAGACCTTGTACGGGTCGTGGCCGCCGCGATTCAGGTACATGATTTCGTCGTCGGACATGTCCTTCACGAGTTCGAGCAACTCCGGGTATTTGCCGAAGAAGTGCTCGCGCGTGTAGGCGCCGCCGTTGGCCTTGTAGTTCTGCAGCTCACCGTCGCAGACCTCGTCCATGCGCTTTTTCAGCAGGCCGCTCTTGTCCTTCTCCAGCAGCGGGTCCCACAGCCGGCCCCAGACCACCTTGATGACGTTCCAGCCAGCGCCGCGGAACACGCCTTCAAGCTCCTGCATGATCTTGCCGTTGCCGCGCACCGGGCCGTCGAGCCGCTGCAGGTTGCAGTTGACGACGAAGAGCAGGTTGTCGAGCGCCTCGCGGCCGGCCATCGCGATCGAGCCGAGCGATTCCGGTTCGTCGCACTCGCCGTCGCCGAGGAAACACCAGACCTTGCGGTCGCCGTGGTCAACCAGACCGCGACTCTGCTGGTACTTCATCACGTGCGCCTGGTAGATCGCCTGGATCGGGCCGAGCCCCATCGACACGGTCGGGAACTGCCAGTAGTCCGGCATCAGCCACGGGTGCGGGTAGGAGGAGAGGCCGAGGCCGTCGACCTCGCGGCGGAAGTTGTCGAGCTGCTGCTCGGTGAGGCGCCCTTCGAGGTAGGAGCGGGCGTACATGCCCGGTGCGCTGTGGCCCTGATAGTAGATCAGGTCGGCCTTGTCGCCGCCGCGGAAGAAGTAGTTGAAGCCGACGTCATACAGCGTCGCCGCCGACGAGAAGGTGGCGATGTGGCCGCCGAGCCCTTCGTCGTTGTCGTTGGCGCGCATCACCATCGCCATCGCGTTCCAGCGGATCAGCGAGCGGATCTTGCGCTCCATGAACAGATCGCCCGGCATCCGTTTTTCGTTGGCGGGGTCGATGGTGTTGCGGAACGGCGTGGTGATCGCGGTGGGGAGGCGGGTGCCGCTCTGGGCGGCATGTTCGGCCAGAGTCTTCAGCAGGAACGACGTGCGTCCGCGCCCCTGATACTTCAATACGGCGTCGAGCGCATCGAGCCATTCGCCGGTTTCCTGTGGATCTTTGTCCTCTAGCATCTCTGCTCCTGGTCAGCTGTTGCCCAGTCGGACGCGACGACACGCCCGCTGGCGGGCCCTCGGGCAGCGGTGCTGCCCGATCGATTCGGGGACCACGTTTTCAGTGTTGGCGGCGACCCGGTCGGGAGTGGCGAAGTCGTCGCGAATGCTGAGTGCCGGGAGGGTCATTCGGCACCAGCGCGAAAATGGGGAGAATCCCCGGTGCAAAAATCTGTAAAAATTTTACACGAGCGGCGCGATCAGGCCAATCGTCAGAGACGACTTCGGCTCAGATATCGGGTGTCAGCCGGAACACCAGGCGCTGGTTGCGCTGCGCCACGCGATTCCAGACGCCGGCACTGACATCGGGGTCGGCCGGGTAGTCGAGCAGCGGTTCGCGCGCGCCGAAACCGGCCAGCTCGATGCGGATGCTGCCTTCGCGCAGCGCTTCGTTGCGGCTCAGGAAACGGCGGAATGCGGCGGTCTGCAGCTCCGACGCGCGCAGCGCCTGCTGCTCGCTCTGGCCGAGCGCGCCGCACTCGGTCAGCGGCAGCGATACCGGCGCCACCACCCAGCCGCCGCGACGTTCGTCGCGAACCGTGCAGAACTCGCCGACGTGGCTCTCGATGCGGACGACCCCGCGAAACCCGAGCCGCTGCAGCCGCTCCAGCAACTCGCGCAACTGCTGCACGCGCTGTGCGCCGAACGGCGCCTCGCCGTGGGGGTACTCGGCCTGCTGGTTCAGCGCCCACTCCAGCGCGGCGATCGCCCCGCCCCGCTGCGCACTCAGCCGGTCGCGCTCGGCCGTGGTCTGTGCCAGCAGCCAGCCGAGCACCACCACCGCGACGACCAGCCCGGCCACCAGCAGATGGCGCCAGCCGCCACCGTCGACCGCCGGTGGCAAGGCGGGCGGTGCGGCGACCATCGGCTCCGGCAGCGGCAGCTCATCGGTGGCGAAGTCGTCGGCCGGCTCCGACGGCATCGACGTGCCCGTGCCATCCGCGACCTCGCCGCCGAGCAGCCCGTGCTGTTCCAGTCGCTCCAGTACCGCGGCGAGATCGGTGGCGGTCGCCGGCTTCAGGATCACGTCGGCGGCGCCGAGCGCGCGCGCCTGCCCGAAATAGACGCCGTCCTGCGTCGACGTGTACATGACGATCGGGATGTGCTGCGTCGCCGGCGACGACTTGATCGCCTTGACCGCCTGAAAACCATCCATGCCCGGCATCATGTGATCCATGAAGATCACATCGGGATGGTGGCTGACCAGATACTCGAGCGACTCCTCGGCCGACTCGACCATGTCGACGTCGATACGATGGCGCGCCAGCAACTGCTTCAGCGCGTAGCGCGCCGTCTTGGAGTCGTCGACGATAAGGGCGAGATGCATGCGGAGCCAGTCCGGTGGAGCCCTCCGCACGCGCACTCAGCGCTGACGGGAGCCGCGAACCGCCCCGCGACCGGGGCCGGTTCAAGAAATGGCTACAACTATAGACGGCCGTCGCCGATCGCGGAAATCAGCCGTTCACGGAAACAGATGAAAGCGCTGCGCCTGCTTGAAACGCTCGACGGCACCGACATCGCGCCCGTTGCGCAGCGGCTGATCGTCAAACTGGCCATCCACCGCCAGCCACAGCGTCGGCGCATCGGCCGCCAGCAGATCGCGCGCGAACAACTGTTGCCACGCCACGAAATCGAGCGCGTCGAGCGCGTCGATCAGCTGCTGGCGACTGTCGAATCGCGGGTAACCCTCCATCAGGTCCTGCCACAACCGGTCGCCGGCCTCGGCCTGGTTCTTCGGTTGTTCGGACAGACGCTGACGCAATGCGGCGCGATGGCGTTCGAACAGCGGCTGCAATTCGGACTCGGGCACGCCGCGCCAGTGTTCGATGAACGCGTTGTAAGCGCTCGCCAGCCGCGCAGGCCCCGCCACCGGTGACTGCACCAGGAACATCAGCCCCGGCACATCGCGCAGCGGATACGGCGACGAGGTGACGATGTAGCCGAGCTGCTGCTCGGTGCGCAGGCGCGTGTAGAAATCGGCGTTCAGCAGCTGCGCGGTGACGCCGAGCGCGGCCCGGCTGCGCTTGTCGTTGTCGCCGGCCTGCCGGTACCACAACAGCGCGGCATCGCGATGTGGCGCCGCCACCGTCATCCGCAGGTCGCCGGCCGGCAGGTCGACCACCGCCACCGGCGGCGCGGCGACGCGCGCGCTGTCGCGCAGCAGTTCGCGCTGCACCAGCTCGCCGAGATCACGCGCCTCGTCGGCGGTGAAATTGCCGAACACCAGCATTCGCGCATCGACCGCCGCCAGCAGCTCACGCGCGAAGGCGGCAAGCTCATCGCCGCTCACCGAATCCACCTGTCGCGCCAGCTCTGCATTCGGCCACTGTTCACGCACCAACAGCGATGGCAGTTCGCCGATCAGCAGCCCATACGGCGGCCGCTGCGCGCTGTTCTGCAGCCCGAGCAGGTAGTCGCGGCGCACGCGCTCGAAGCGGGCGGCGTCGACCCGCGGCTCGCGCAGCGCCGGCAGCAGCTCGCGCAGCAGCAGCGCCTGCTTCTCGTCGAAGCCGGAAACGGCGAGCCGCAGCCCGCGCGCACCGCGCTCGATGCTGAAGTTGAGGCCGGCGAGATGGGCCGGATAGACCAGCTCGTTGAGGTCGTCGGCGATCACGCGCGCCAGCAGCTCCGTCATCACCACGTTGCGCGGCGAGGCGGTCGCCAGCGGTGACTGCAGCGCCAGATTGATCTCGCCTTTCGGCAGGCGGAACTGGCGATCCCGCTTGAACCACAGCCGCAGCGGCGAGGCCGCGTCGGTCGGCAGCTGTTGCGGCGCTTGTTCAGGCTCGGCGGCCAGCGGCTTCAGCGCCAGCCGTTCGGCGATGAAACGGTTCGGCGCCGGCAGCGCCACCCCGGCGCCCGCGCGCTGCCAGGTGGCCAGCCGCTGCGCGGCGATCGGCGCGATGCCATAGGGCGTCTGGTACCACTCGCTGTGGCGATCGGTCTGCGCCTCCGGCGCGCTCAACATCAGCAGCGCCCGCTGCGGCTGCAACTGCGCCAGCAGCGCCTCGACGCGGGCGGGGTCGAAGCGCTCCATCAGGTAGTCGCCACGCATCGCCTCCGCCGCCGGGTACCTGTGCAGGTTCAGCGCCAGCCGGCTGACCTCGGAGATCGGGCGCGGCCGCTCGCGGAAGCGGAAGCGCTGCCCGGCGACGCGCTGCTGCTCGTCGAAGATCCACGCCTGCACGCCGCCGTCGCGCACCAGCGCCAGCGTCTGGAACAGCGCGGCGGCGATGTCGTCGACATGCGCGACGCCAGCCTCGGTCAGCTCGACGCTGACCTGGAAGGTGGTGCCACCGCGATGGTCGAAGCCCTCGCCGGCGCCGAGCGTCAGCGCCCAGCCCTGCGCCTTCAGCCACGACAGCAGGCTGCCCTCGCCCTCGTGGCCGACCAGATTGCCGATATAGGCAAGCGACTTGCTGCGGTAGTCGTCCGGCTGCGCGTCGACGCCCCAGATGAACGTCAGGCTGCGCTGCTCGCGGATCGGCTGCACCTGCACCAGCGCCGGCAGCTGCGCCTGCTCGAACAGCGGCATCGTCGCCAGCGGCGGCTGCCGGTCGCGGTCGGCCACCGCCTCGAAGCGCTCGCGCACCATCGCTTCCAGCCGGTCGAGCGGCTCGCGTCCGCTGACCACCAGCGTCATCAGGTTCGCCGAATAGTGCGCGTCGTAGAACGCCAGCAGTTCGTCGCGAATCGTGCTGTCGGAGCGATCCTCCAGCGTCTTCAGCGTCCCCACCGAAAACTTCGAGAACGGATGCGCCGGGTTGGCCACCGCGCGCAGCACGTCGTAGCTGCGCCGGCTGTCCTCGCGAATGTTGGCCAGATACTCGGAGTTGACCGCGTTCTTTTCACGTTCGACGTACTGCGCGGTGAACAGCGGCGCGACGAAGAACTGCGAGAAGCGGTCGAGCGCCGGTTCCAGATAACCGGCGTCGATGTCGAAGAAATAGTTGGTGTGTTCGAACGCGGTGTAGGCGTTGTGGCTGCCGCCGTGCGCGCTGATGAACGACTGGTATTCGCCGGCCACCGGATAGCGTTCGGTGCCGAGGAACAGCATGTGTTCGAGGAAATGGGCGAGTCCCTGCCGGCCCGGCGGGTCCTGCCAGCTGCCGACGTTGACGTCGAGCGCTGCGGCGGCCTTGTCGGCGGCGGGATCGGAGATCAGCAGCACCTGCATCCGGTTCGGCAGCTGCAGATGGCGGAACGCGCGGGTATCGGTATCGCTGGCGATCACCGGCTTCTCGCCGGCTAGCTGACAGGCGTTCAGCAACAGACACAGCGACAACAGGAACCAGCTGGCGAAACGGAAGCGGGCGTGGGCGATGTTCAAGGCGAGAACCTTCTGTGCGGAGAATCGGCGTTTGAGTGCGCGGCGGCGGCGATGTTCAACTCTTGCGCAGGCGATAGCGGTAGACACCCTCCTGCTGGTCGCTCTGCAGCAGCTCGTGCCCGGCCTGCGCGGCGAAGGCGCGAAAGTCGCGCAGTGAACCGGGATCGGTGGCCAGCACGCACAGTTCGTCGCCGCGCTGCATACCATTCAACGCCTGTTTGGCCTTCAGCAGCGGCAGCGGACAGCTGAGACCCCGCGCATCCACCTCGATCACGATTTCACCCCCTGTGCGCGGTTGCCGGCGCGGATCACCGCGCCATCGAACGGCCGGCAGTATAGCGGGCACGGCGGCGCGAACCGGGAACATTTGCGCGCGCCACCACTCTGACATCGCGCCCGCACGGGGGCGATATGCCGACCTGCGGGAACCGGCTACAGTATCCGCCGCAATCGCGGGCGAGGCGAAACGTGATACGCAGAACACTGATGGCAGTCGGCATGACCCTGACGCTGGCCGCGCACGCGGCGCCGGCCGAGCAGGCGCTGCAACTGCCCGAACTCGGCGACAGCACCTCCGGCCTGATTTCCGGCGAGCAGGAGCACGAGCTCGGCCGCGCCTGGCTGAAGGCGTTTCGCAGCCAGGTGCAGACCGTCAACGACCCGCTGCTGCAGAGTTACCTCGAGGATCTGGTCTACCGGCTGGCCAGCCACAGCCAGCTGAAGGATCGCCGTCTCGAAGTGGTCGTCGTCGACAACGCCACGATGAACGCCTTCGCCGTGCCGGGCGGCGTCGTCGGCGTGCACAACGGCCTGTTCCTGTTCGCCGACAACGAGGCGCAGCTCGCCTCGGTGCTCGGCCATGAACTCGCCCACCTGAGCCAGCGCCACTTCGCCCGCAGCGTCGAGCAGCAGCAGCGCGCCTCGCTGCCGACGCTGGCCGGCATCCTCGGCGCGCTGGTGCTGGCCGCCACCGCCGGCGGCGACGCCGGCATCGCGGCGATGACGGCGACGCAGGCGGCGGCACTGCAGAACCGGCTCAACTACAGCCGGCAGAACGAGCAGGAGGCCGACCGCATCGGCATGGAGACGATCGTCGAGGCCGGCTACGACCCGAACGCGGTCGCGTCGATGTTCGACAACATGATGGCCGCCACCCGCTACGCCGGCCGCCGCCCGCCCGAATTCCTGCTGACCCACCCGCTGACCGAGAGCCGCATCAGCGATGCCCGCAACCGCGCGCGCGACTACCCGCGCGCGATGTACGTCGACAATCTCGACTACCAGCTGATGCGCGCCCGCGCCGAGCTGCAGCTGGCGCCGAACGCCAGCGAAGCGATCAAGCGGCTGCGCGCCGAGATCGATCGCAGCAGCCGCAGCCGGCGCAACAACGTCGTCGCCGACCACTATGGACTGGCGCTGGCCTATCTGAAGAACAGCGAACCGGAGAAGGCGCGCGCGGAGCTGGCACCACTGCTCGCGCGCGAGCCGGACCGGCTCGCCTACGTCATCGCCGGCGCCGAGATCGACATCGCCAGCGGCAAGGTGGAGGCGGCACTGGCGCGGCTGGAGAAGGCGCTGCGGATATCGCCCGGTAACCACCCGCTGACGATGGCCTACGCCAACGCACTGCAGCAGGCGGGCAAGCCGCACCGTGCCGAGGAGGTGCTGCAGCAGCACGTCAAGCGCCGCCCGAACGACCCGGCGATCTGGTACCTGCTGGCGGAGACGCACGGGCTGGCCGGCAACATCGTCGGTGTGCATCAGGCGCGCGCCGAATACTTCGTGCTGGTCGGCGCGCTCGACCACGCCACCCGCCAGCTCGGCTACGCGCTGCCGCTGGTGCGCGACAACGCGCTGACTACCGCGCGCATCGAGGCGCGGATTCGCGAGATCGAACAGATGAAGGACGCGATGGCGAAGCTGTGAATCGGCCGGGCATGGATGGCCGGCCCGCGAATCGAACACGACCGTGTTCGATTCTGCGTGAGCAATACCGGGCTTTACCCGATATTGCAGTGGGCTGAAAAAGTCAGGTTTTTTCAGCGGCGAACAGTCATCGTCACCGCTTGTGCGACGCAGAGAAATCGAGCATCCGTTTCAGCGGCAACATCGCGCGCTCGCCGATGGCCGGATCGACGAAGATCTCGTTGCGACCGAACTCGAGCGAATCGGCGAGATTGTCGAGCGCGTTCATCGCCATCCACGGGCAGTGCGCACAGCTGCGACAGGTGGCACCGCTGCCGGCGGTCGGCGCGATGATGAACTCCTTGTCCGGCACCTGTTGCTGCAGCTTGTAGAAGATGCCCTGATCGGTGGCGACGATGAACTGCCGGTTCGGCATCGTCTTCGCCGCCTGAATGATCTGCGACGTCGAGCCGACGCGATCGGCCAGCGCCACCACCGCGCGCGGCGACTCCGGATGCACCAGCACCGCCGCCTCCGGGTAGAGCGCCTTCAGGTCCTCGACCCCTTTCGCCTTGAACTCTTCGTGCACGATGCAGGCGCCGTCCCACAGCAGCACGTCGGCGCCGGTCTGGCGCTGCACGTAGTCGCCGAGGTGCTTGTCCGGTGCCCACAGGATCTTCTCGCCGCGACTGTCTAGATATTCGACGACGTCGAGCGCGATGCTGGAGGTGACGACCCAGTCGGAGCGCGCTTTCACGGCGGCCGAGGTGTTGGCGTAGACGACGACGGTGCGGTCCGGGTGCTGGTCGCAGAAAGCCGCGAACTCGTCGATCGGACAGCCGATGTCGAGCGAACAGGTCGCCTCCAGCGTCGGCATCAGCACGCGCTTCTCCGGCGACAGGATCTTGGCCGTCTCGCCCATGAAGCGAACACCGGCGACCACCAGCGTCGACGCCGGGTGGTTGTGGCCGAAACGCGCCATCTCCAGCGAATCGGAGACGCAGCCTCCGGTCGCTTCGGCCAGCTCCTGCAGCAGCGGGTCGGTGTAGTAGTGCGCGACCAGCACGGCGTTCTCGCGCACCAGCAACTCGCGGATACGTGCCGTCAGCGTGTTGCGCTGCTCCTCGGTAAAGACCGGGTGCGGCTCGCCCTGGGCCAGAAAATCGCGCACCAGCACATCTGCCTGAGTCATCGGAGAGCTACCTCATCACGTCACCGCCGGTACCGGCGGACCGCCGATTTTACCGGAAGAAGGTATTGAGGGGCGGCAGAAATGAAAAATGGCCGGGAGCCATTTTTAGCGCCGCGCCAGCGGCGACCCGAAGGGTGGCAGCCATGGATGGCAGCCATAAAAAAGCCCCCGGAACGGGGGCTTTCGTCGACGCCGGTGCGATCAGGCGTTTGCGTTCTTGCGAGCGCTGCGACGGGCCAGGCCGAGACCGACCAGACCGACGCCGAGCAGGGCCAGCGAGCCCGGCTCCGGTACCGAGGCGGCGTCACCAGCGGAACCGGTGGCGATCAGCTCGGAGCGGTCGAAGAAGAAATCACCGAACGAGGTCAGCGATACGGTCAGCAGGCCGGTGGCCTCCAGGAAGACGCGGCCGGTGATCGAGCCGCTGAAGGTCTCGGTGCCAGTGTCCACGTCAGTGATGTCGAAGCTCCAGAAACCCGGCTGGTCCAGCAATGCCGCTTCCCAAGTGAACGGGTTGTACCAGACGTCCTGGTCATTGTCGCGGAAGGTCAGCTTCAGGATGTAGCTGTCGATGCTGTCGACACCGACATTGAAGCCGTTGTCGTTGATGTCATGGGTCCAGGTGTAGGTTTCGACAAGACCCATGTACTTCGATGCGTCATGGACGTCGGTCCAGGTAACCGATGCGGCCTGTGCCACCGCCGCCAGCGTCATTGCCGCTGCCGCTGCAAAGCCTTTGATGAATTTGTTCATAGTTCCATCCTCAAGAATATCGACCAGTATTTCACCGTGCTTCCGGGCAAGCCTGAGCAGCACTGCTCCGACATAGCAATCAGCAGGCCAATATCAAATAGTCATTTAAAAACAGATAGATGAAAAACTCAGAGGGATTCACAAAAATCCCTCATGTAAAAAAGCCCGACACAAATCTGTGACACGGGCCTCAATGTTCGCGGGTGGCGCGGAAAGCGACGTCGGGCCAGCGCTCCTCCATCAGCGACAGATTGACCCGGGTCGGCGCCAGATAGGTCAGGTGGCCACCGCCATCAACGGCCAGCCCCTCCTGCGCCTTGTCCTTGAATTCCTGAAGTTTTTTCGGGTCTGCGCAGTCGATCCAGCGCGCCGTGTAGACGTTGACCGGCTCGTAGATCGCCTCGACCTTGTACTCGTCCCTGAGCCGGTAGGCGACCACCTCGAACTGCAGCTGGCCGACGGCGCCGACGATGATGTCGTTGTTGCGGGTCGGGAAGAAAACCTGGGTCGATCCCTCCTCCGACAGCTGCTTCAGCCCGTTCTGCAGCTGCTTCGACTTCAGCGGGTCCTTGAGCCGGATGCGGCGGAACAGCTCCGGCGCGAAGTGCGGGATGCCGGTGAACTTCAGCGCCTCGCCGTCGGTGAAGGTGTCTCCGATCTGGATCGTGCCGTGGTTGTGCAGGCCGATGATGTCGCCGCTGAAGGCCTCCTCGACCAGCGCGCGCTCGCCGGCCTTGAAGGTGACGGCATCGGCGATGCGAATCTCCTTGCCGAGGCGGACGTGCTGCATCTTCATGCCCTGCTCGTAGCGGCCGGAGCAGATGCGCAGGAAGGCGATGCGGTCGCGGTGCTTCGGATCCATGTTCGCCTGGATCTTGAAGACGAAGCCGGAGAACCTCGGCTCGGCCGGCCCGACCTGACGGGTCTCGCCCTTATTCAGCGCCTCGGCGGCACGGGGCTGCGGCGCCGGCGCCCACTCGACGAAGCCGTCGAGCATCTCGCGCACGCCGAAGTTGCCGAGCGCGGTGCCGAAGAAGACCGGGGTCAGCCGGCCGGCCAGATAGGCGTCGAGGTCGAAGGCATGGGAGGCACCGCGCACCAGCTCGATCATCTCGGCGAAGCTGTCGGCATCGCTGCCGAGCAGCGCCTTCGCTTCCGCGCTGTCGAGCCCGTCGATCCGGATGTCCTCGGGAATCGTGTGCCCCTGCCCGCGCCGGAAGACGTGGATGGTGTCAGTGTAAAGATTGTAGACACCCCGGAAATCGGGCCCCGAACCGATCGGCCAGTTGATCGGCGCGGCGGCGATCTTCAGCACCTGCTCGATCTCGTCGAGCAGTTCGATCGGGTCGCGGATGTCGCGGTCGAGCTTGTTGACGAAGCTGAGGATCGGCGTGTCGCGCAGCCGGCAGACGTTCATCAGCTTGATCGTCCGTTCCTCGACCCCCTTGGCGCCGTCGATGACCATCAGCGCCGAGTCGACCGCCGTCAGCGTGCGGTAGGTGTCCTCGGAGAAGTCCTCGTGACCGGGCGTGTCGAGAAGGTTGACGGTGCGGTCCCGATACGGGAACTGCATCACCGACGACGTGACCGAGATGCCGCGCTCCTGCTCCATCGCCATCCAGTCGGAGGTGGCGTGGCGGTCGGACTTCTTGCCCTTCACGGTGCCGGCGACCTGAATCAGGTTCCCGAGCAGCAGCAGCTTCTCGGTGATCGTGGTCTTGCCGGCGTCGGGGTGGGAAATGATGGCGAAGGTGCGGCGCTGCTGCACTTCGGCGGCTACAGAATTCATGCGGGGTCCGGGCTGTGTCATCGAAGGGCGCGCATTATACCTTCGGCCCGATGCCGCCGGCCGTCGTCACAGCTCCAGATCGAGACCGATGACCAGCCGGTAGTCGTCGCGTTCGGGCAATACGCCCTGCTCGTTCGGCTGCGGTTTTTCGAGGCGATCCCAGTAGACGGCGAGACGCAGGTCGAGCGCATCGGTCAGGTCGATGTCGAGCGCCGCCATCGCGTGGTGCGCGGCGCGCCCGGAGCGCTCGTCCATCCAGGTCAGCTGATACGAGAACTGCAGGTCGATCGCCCCGGTCAGCTCCTGGTTGTAGTGGGTGGTGACGAAGAACACCGGCGTCGACTCCTCGTTCGATTCGCCGGCCGGCGTGTCGACGAAGCGGGTGCGCTGATAACCCGGCCCGGCGGCGATCATCCACTCCAGATCGGTGCGGCTATAAAGGAAGCGACCGCCGCCGACACCGAGCGCGATACGGCTGTCGATGTTCTGAAACGGGTCGCGGAAATACTCGGCCTGCAGCGGCCGCAGGAACCAGTCGGCGTCGAGGCGGTAGTCGTAGTTCAGCGTCGCACGGTGGTCGTTGGCGCTCTCGAGCGAATCGAACTCGCTGTAGTTGCCGACGTAGTTGGCCCGCATCGCGCTCTGCGCGGTGCGCCGCGACAGGTTCAGGTCGATGTTGATGTCGCGCTGGTCGACGTTGCCACCGCGCAAATTGGCGCCGGCGGCGATGTTGCCGTACCAGTGATCGAACTCGCGGCCGCTGCTGCGCGCGATGCTGATGACGTCGCCGAAATCGCTGCACGCGCCGGCGCCGTCGATCACCAGCTGGCCCCGCTCGGTGCGCAGACGGCCGACCAGCAGCGTGTTGTCGCGCCGCATCACCGCCATCGGCCGCGCCGAATGGATCGCGCGGATGTCGCCCCAGTCCAGCGACAGCACGCCGAGCTTGTCGCTGTCGAAGTCGACGACGTCGCGGCTGAGGCTGCGCAGCTCGCCCTTCAGCCATTCGCCCGAGGTCAGTTCGATCCAGTCCTCGTTCGCATCGAACGACAGCCGCGGCGGTGCGCGATCGACCGCCGGCGACTGGCGGCGCTCGTTCTCGCGCCAGTCGTCGCCGCCGGATTCATCGGCCGCGGCGCACGGCACCAGCGCCAGCATCAGCGCATACGCAACGACATTGCGCATGGCGCGGCGCTCAGTGCGGATCGTAGGGATTGCCGCCGAGCGCATTGGAGATGTCGGCGATGGCCTTCTGCGCGCGCACGCTGTTGCCGGCGGCATCGAGCGGCGGCGACACGACGGCGATGCCGAACTTGCCCGGCGACACGGCGATGATGCCGCCGCCGACACCGCTCTTGGCCGGCAGGCCGGTCCGGTAGAGCCACTTGCCGGCGTCGTCGTAGAGGCCGGCGGTCGCCATCACCGCCAGCGCCTCCGGTACGTTCTCGGCCTTCATCGCCTGCACGCCGGTGACCGGGTTCCTGCCGCGATTGGCCAGCGTGCCGGCCATGATGGCGAGATCGCGGGCGTTGACGCCGACCGAGCACTGCCGCGTGTAGATGTCGGTGGCACGCACCGGCTCCGCCTTGATGTGACCGTAGGCGAACATCAGGTGCGCGATCGCCTGGTTGCGCTGGTTGGTCGCCGCCTCCGACTGATAGACGTCGTCGAGCACCGTCAGCTTGCGGCCGGCGAAGTGCTCGTAGGTGGTCAGGATCCGGTTCCAGATGTCGTCGTAGCCCTTGCCCTCGACCAGGCTGGTGGTGGTGATGGCGCCGGCGTTGACCAGCGGATTCATCTCGGCGCCCTTGTACTGCTCGATCGCGTTGATCGAGTTGAAGACCTGACCGGTGGCGTCGACGCCAGTGCTCTTCTCGATCGCCTCGACGCCGCTCTGGTCCATCACCAGCACCATCGTGAACACCTTCGAGATCGACTGGATCGACACCTCCGAGCTGACGTCGCCCCTGGTGTAGAGCTTGCCGTCGGCGGTCACCAGCGCGATGCCGAAGAGGTTCGGATCGACCTTGGCCAGCGCCGGAATGTAGTCGGCGTTGGCGCCCTCCTTCAGCCCGCGGTATTTGTCGTAGGCCGCGCTCAGCGCCGCTTCGATCCGCTCGGGCGTCAGTTCGGCGGCGGCCGCCGGCGCCGCCAGCGCGACGCCGACGCAGAGCGCCGCCAGCGCACTCTTCCACTGATGGCTCTTCCACTGTTTGCAAGAATGCATTGCCGTTCTCCTGGGCAGACGGGAAACGATCGTCGATCGATCAGAAATCGAGACTGGAAAAGCTGTACTTGACGCTGAACTGCAGGCGGTTGTCCTCGCCGCTGTCGCCGTCGTTGTCGGTGCGCTTGCCCCACAGGTATTCGGCGCCCATCAGCACACGCTTGTCGGGCGCGTAGAGCAGGTTGACCGATGCGTATTCGCCCTTCTCGAACGCATCGCCGGCCTGCAGGCGCTGGTTGTTGACGGTGGTCGAGCTGTAGCCGATCGACGTGCTCCAGCGCGGGTTCCAGTAGTGATCGTAGTAGGCGACCAGACCGAGCAGAGGCACCGGTTCGACACGAAAACCGTTGGCACCGTCGGCGGCGAGATCGACGCCGCCGTCGTTCATGTAGCTGGCGATGCCCTCGCCGTAGACGACGCCGAGGCGCAATGTGTCGGCGCCGAACCTGATGTTCGACGACAGGTCGAGACCCCAGCCGGTCTCGCGACCGTCCGGATCGTTGCCGGCACCGCCGACGGTCTCGTAGCCGAGCCGGCGCAGGATGCCGCCGAGCTGCAGGTGGCCCCAGTCGCGGCTCATGCGCGCCTGCGCGGTGATGTCAGGGAAGGCCTCGTCGCTCTGCAGCGCGGCGCCGCCCGGCAGCAGCGTCGGATCGACGCTGCGGATATCGCCCTCGTCGATGTCGTTGCCCGGCTTCTCGATGGCGAGCGCGAAGATGTTGTCACCCTTCACCGGCGTCCAGCGGATCTGCGGGTTGCGCAGAAACACCATGCCGGACGGTCCCCAGTAGTCGATAGTGTTCGGGAACAGGTCGATGTCCATGAACAGCGAGTGGGTCTGCCCGGCCAGTATCTGGCCCCATTCGCCATAGGCGTGGCGCAGCCGGATCGTCGTCTGCCCCTCGTCACCGCCGACGCCGAACATGTCGATCTCGAATCTGGTGAACAGCGGCTGGCCGCCGACCGGCAGTTTGCCCTGCACGCCAAGACGGCTCTGGCGCACGCTGACGACGGCCTGCCCGTCGCCGCCATACTGGCCGTCGGCGGTCGGAATGCGCGACGGCCGCAGCGTGTCGTCCCAGGCCGGATTGACGCGGTTGAAATCCTGCACGTAATCGGCCTGCGCGAAGCCGTAGACCTCGAAACTGCGATCGCTCTTCTTCGCCGGCAGCGGCTCGGCCGGCGCAGCGGCGGCCGACGGCGGCACCGGCTGCGAGGCGGGCAGCGCGCGCTGCTGTTCGAGCTGGCGGATGCGCCCCTCCATCTGCTCGATCGCGCGCTTGGCGGATTCCAGCTGCCGGCGCAGTTCGGAGACCTCGTCGGCGCCGGCACCCGGCACGGCGCTCAGCGCCGCCAGCGCGGCGACCAGTGGCAGCGGCTGCAACAGGCTTTTCATGGTTTCACGCCTCCCTTCTTCTTTTCATACCTTCGTATCTTCATCGTCCTGCGTCGATCCGGCGCGGACGTGCGACACGGCACCTGCGAGCGATCGTCAGAGCGCCGGCCCGGCCAGCCGTCCGGTATGAGTGCCAGGTCCGCGGGAATACATATGAAGCAGGAGCGATGTTTTCTAGCAGAAGCGCCGTCGCCGCCGCCATCGCCACAACGCCGAAGCTCAGAACGTTTCGTCCTCAGCCGCCACCTCCTGATCGTGCGCGGCGATATGCGTCGGCCGCAAATTCGTGCTTGGCCAGCCGCTGCGCAGCCTGTAACTTCGCCCCCTCCGCCCGCGCATCGCCCGTCGTTCGCCCCTCCATGAGGAGTCTGCATGGATCACAACATTTCGCTGATCACCACCATCGCCGGCGGTTTCGGTCTGGCGCTGATCTTCGGTTTCATCGCCGAGCGCATCCGCATGCCGGCGCTGGTCGGCTACCTGATCGCCGGCATCGTCATCGGCCCGGCCACGCCGGGCTTCGTCGCCGACGTGGAGATCGCCGCGCAGCTGTCGGAGATCGGCGTGATGCTGCTGATGTTCGGCGTCGGCCTGCACTTCTCGCTGAAGGACCTGCTGGCGGTCAAGCACATCGCGCTGCCCGGCGCAGTGGCGCAGATGGGGCTGGCGACGATCCTCGGCATGGCGGTCGCCCACTGGTGGGGCTGGAGCTTCGGCGAAGGGCTGGTGTTCGGGCTGTCGCTGTCGTGCGCCAGCACCGTGGTACTGCTGAAGGCGCTGGAGTCGCGCGGCGTCCTCGAATCGATGAACGGCCGCATCGCGGTCGGCTGGCTGATCGTCGAGGATCTGGCCACGGTGCTGGTGCTGGTGCTGCTGCCACCGCTGGCCGGGATACTGCTGAGCGGTGACGGCGACGGCGCGGCGGCCGGCAACGGTTTCTCGCTGTGGATCACCATCGGCCAGACGCTGCTGCAGGTGGTCGCCTTCATCGCGCTGATGCTGGTGGCCGGCCGCCGCGTGCTGCCGTGGATCCTGTGGCAGGTGGCACGCACCGGCTCGCGCGAGCTGTTCACGCTGGCGGTGATCGCGGCGGCGATCTCGATCGCCTACGGCGCCGCCGCGCTGTTCAGCGTCTCGTTCGCGCTCGGCGCCTTCTTCGCCGGCATGGTGATGCGCGAGTCGGAGTTCAGCCACCGCGCCGCCGAGGAGTCGCTGCCACTGCGCGACGCCTTCTCGGTGCTGTTCTTCGTCGCGGTGGGAATGCTGTTCGAACCCGCCGTCATCGTCGACGAGCCGCTGCACGTGCTGGCCGTGGTCGCCATCATCGTCATCGGCAAATCGATCGCGGCGATGGCGCTGGTGCTCTCGTTCCGCTACCCGCTCAACACGGCGCTGACGGTGGCCGCCAGTCTCGCGCAGATCGGCGAGTTCTCGTTCATTCTCGCCGGCCTCGGCGTGACGCTCGGGCTGCTGCCGCAGGAGGGGATGAGCCTGGTGCTGGCCGGCGCGCTGATCTCGATCGCGCTGAACCCGTTCGTGTTCGCGGCGATCGCGCCGATCCGCAGCTGGGCGCTGCGCAATTCGGCGACCGCGCGCAACCTGGAGAGCCGCAGCGACCCCTACGCCGAACTGCCGATGAGCACCGAGCGCAAGTTCCTCGAAGGGCAGGTGGTACTGGTCGGCTACGGCCGCGTCGGCCGCCGCATCGCCGACGAGCTGGACAAGCGCAGCATCCCCTACGTCATCGCCGAGCAGAACCGCGACTTCGTCGAGGATCTGCGCAAACAGGGCAAGGCGGCGGTCTCGGGTGATGCCTCGGACCCGGCAGTGCTGATCCAGGCGCACATCGCCAACGCGGCGATGCTGGTGATCGCCACGCCCGACCCGCTCAACGTGCGGCAGATGGCCGACACCGCGCGCACGCTGAACCCGGGCATCGAGATCGTGCTGCGCACGCACAGCGAGGACGAATCGCAGCTGCTGCGCAAGGAGGCGATCGGCGACGTCTTCTACGGCGAGGAGGAGCTGGCCAAGGGCATGGCCAACCACGTGCTGCAGCGCTTCGCGCCAGCGACACCGGCGTCGACGCAGGAGCACCATTGAGCAACTGCTGAATCAGGCGCGCCTGCGCCTGATTGTCACACTGGCAAGAGACTCTCCCGCCGCCCCCTGAACCCTGCCGGCGACGCCACGCTCAGTGGCCCGGCGCGCGCACCACCAGCGTGTCGCACGGCAGCCAGTCGAGCATGCGCACCGCGACGCTGCCGAGCAGCACACTGGCCAGCCCGCTGCGGCCGTGGCTGCCGATCACCACCAGATCGACGTCGTTGGCACGCGCGTAGGCCGCCAGCGCCTGTTCCGGCGCGCCCGTCTCCACCACCACCCGGATTCGTGCCAGCGCCTCGGGCGCCAGCCCGATGCCGTCGAGGAAACGCGCGCACTCCTCGGTGTTGTCCACCACCGTATCGCCGGTCAGCGGCTCACGGCTGTGATAGAGGATCAGTTCGCGCTGCGGAAACAGCCGCACCGTTTCGCGCAGCGCGTGCGCGGACGGCTCCGACAGATCGGTGGCGACGACGATGCGGTGGTACGGCGTGCGCGCGCGCAGCCTCACCACCAGCAGTGGCTGTACCAGCGAGCGCGCCAGCCTGGCCACCGTGGAGCCGAGCAGAAAGCGGCCGAACGTCTCGGCGCGGGCGACGCCGGTGACGACGACATCGCCAGCGCGCGCGGCATCGCGAATCGCCGCCGCGGCATCGCCACCCGGCGCGGCGACGACCGACACATGGACGTCGATGCCGGCCAGATCGCGCATCAGCTGCCGGTGCGCAGCCGCCTCCAGCGTCGAACTGTCGGCACCGGACAGCCAGGCCAGCGTCTGATCCGGCGCCGACAGTTCGAGCGCGTTGAACGCGCACAGCTCGGCGCTCCACTCCTGCGCCAGCTGCAGCGCGCGGTCGAGCGCGCGGTCGCAGCGCGGGCTCAGGTCGGTGGCCAGCAGCAGCCGCGTCGGCAGCCCGGCGGTCGCGGTTGGTTCGCTCATGTCTGTTCCTCCTTCTTACAGCAGTCATCGGTGCGTACCGGCGCGCCGAGCAGCGCGGCGATCTCGCTCTTGTCGAGCGATTCGCGCGACAGCAGTGCCTCGATCAGCGCGTCGAGCCCGGCGCGGTGACGTGTCAGCAGCTCGACCGTGCGCGCCTCGGCCTCGCGCAGCAGCACGCGCACTTCGTCGTCGATCAGCTTCGCCGTCTCCTCGCTGAAATCGCGCGGCGTCGCCATTTCGCGACCGAGGAACGGATGCTCCTCGGCCACCGGGTAACTGACCGGGCCGAGCGCGCCGCTCATGCCCCACTGCGCCACCATGCGTCGGGCGATCTGCATCGCCTGTTTCAGATCGTCGGCGGCACCGGAGCTGAGGCCACCGTAGAACAGCCGTTCGGCGCAGCGGCCGCCGAGCAGGATCGACAGCTTCTGCTGCAGCTGCTCCTGCGTCACCGTGTAGCGGTCGCCCTCGGCGCGCTGTTCGGTGATGCCGAGCGCGCGCCCGCGCGGCACGATCGACACCTTCTCCAGCGGATCGGCCTCGGGCAGGAACCAGGCGGCGACGGCGTGGCCGGCCTCGTGGCAGGCGACACGGCGGCGCTCGTCGGCGTCGAGCAGATTGTCGCGGCGCTCGCCGAGCAGCACGCGGTCGCGCGCGCTGTCGAGATCGGCGGCGGTAACGCGGTCGCGATTCTCGCGCGCGGCGCGCAGTGCCGCTTCGTTGACGAGGTTGGCCAGATCGGCGCCGGAGAAGCCGACGCTGGCGCCGGCCACCGCGTCGACGTCGACGTCATCTGCCAGCGGCACCTTGCGCAGGTGCACGTCGAGAATGGCGCGGCGCGCGGCGCGGCCCGGCAGCTCCAGCACCACCTTGCGATCGAAGCGGCCGGGGCGCAGCAGCGCCGGGTCGAGCACGTCGGGGCGGTTGGTGGCGGCGAGCACGACCACGATCTCGCGCGCGTCGAAGCCGTCCATCTCGGCCAGGATCTGGTTCAGCGTCTGCTCGCGCTCGTCGTTGCCACCGCCGAGGCCGGTGCCGCGCATGCGCCCGACCGAATCGATCTCGTCGATGAAGATCAGCGCAGGCGCCTCGCGCCGCGCCTGCGCGAACATCTCGCGCACCCGCGAGGCGCCGACGCCGACGTACATCTCGATGAACTCGGAACCGCTGATCGAGAAGAACGGCACGCCGGCCTCGGCCGCGGTCGCCTTCGCCAGCAGCGTCTTGCCGGTGCCGGGCGGCCCCATCATCAGCACGCCGCGCGGCATGTGCGCGCCGAGCTTGCGGAAGCGCTCGGGGTTCTTCAGGTAGTCGATGATCTCCTGCAGGTCGCGCTTGGCGTTGTCGCTGCCGGCGATCTGGTCGAAGCCGATCGCCAGCCCCTCGACACGCTGGTAGCGGCGCGCCTTCGAGCGGCCGAACTCGAACAGCCCGCCCATGCGCCCGCGCATCGCACGCGAGCTGTAGATCAGGAACAGGAAGATCAGCACCCACGGAATGAAGCCGACCAGCAGCTGCAGCCAGACCGGCGACTGGTCCGGCCGCACGCTGACTTTGACGCCGTTGTCGGCGAGGCGGTCGAGCAGCGTGCGGTCCTCCAGCGCCGGGATCGTCGCCGTGAAATCGAAGCGCGTCGCGCTGTCGCCGCTGCTCTGCCGGTAGCGCCCGCGCAGTTCGAGGCCGCGCAGCTCGACGCTGTCGACCTTGCCGCCGTCGACCTGCCGCAGCAGCTCGGTGTAGTCGAGCGGCTTCGGCGCCGACACCTGCGACTGCGACAGCAGGTAATAGATGCCGAACAGCATCAGCAGCAGCCACGGCCACTGGCGCTCGAAGCCGGCCATGGCATCGGGCTTGTCGGGGCGTCGCGGCGCCGGGTTGTCGGCCATGAGCGGGCCTCGCTGGCGATCAGGGCGGCCAGAATACCCTTGATCCGCCATCGCGAGTCCGATGCCAGATCAAAAACCCGGTGCCCAAGGTCCTCCCCTGCGAAGCAGGGGAGGACCTAAAACCGCGCCTTCAGCTCCACGTAGAGCGCGCGCGGCTCGCCGACGAAGTAGCGGTACTGGCCGAAGGCGTAGTCGGCGCGCTCGGCGTAGGCGCGGTCGGTCAGGTTCATCAGTCTGACGGTGGCGCTCAGGCGCTCGCCGAGCGGCTGCTGCCAGCGCAGGTGCAGCAGGTCGTGGCCCGGATAGCTCGCCGCAGCAGTCGGTTCGAGGTAGTAGCGGCCGAGATGGACCCACTCCAGCTCCCACGTGGCGCCGCCCGACGTGCGGTACTGCAGCCGCGTCGAGGCGCTGTGGCGCGGCGCCGCCACCATGTCGTTGCCGTCGATGTCGGCGCCGGCAGCGAGCCCCGACAGCGGCGGGCTGTTGCGGTAGCGGTGGCGCGCCAGCGTGCCATCGGTGGCCAGCAGCCAGCGCTCGGACGGCTGCCAGCGCAGCGCGTATTCGAACCCCTCATGGCCGGTCTCGGCGCCATTGACGTTGCGGCGCTCGGCATCCTGAAAGATCGCCTCCTTCTTGCGCATCGCGAACAGCGAAAGGTCGGCACCGAAGCCTCCGAACTGGCCACGCCAGCCGAGCTCAACGCTACGCATCCGCTCGCTGCCGAGGTCGCTCGGCTGCTGGCTGCTCTGCAACCGATAAAGCTCGGCCGTCTGCGGCGCGCGCTCGCCGCCGGCCAGATGCAGCCGCAGCTGCTGCGTGTCGGTCAGCGCATAAGTCAGGCCGGCATCGGCACCGAGCCCGCCGAATTCATCGCGGCGATCGCGCGGGCGCGCATAGCGGCAGTCGATGGCAACGGCGCCGCGCAGGCACGGCGAGCCGTCGTCGCGCACGGCGCCGGCCGGCAGGTGATTGTCGTAGTCGTAGCGCTGATACTCCTGGCGCAGGCCGAGGTCGAGCGACCAGCGCGCCGACAACTGCCGGTCGAGCGCCGCGAACAGCGCACCGCCGAGCGCGTCGACGCGGTAGTCGTAGTGGTAGCCGGCCGGGAACTCGGGACGACCGGCGACCGCGGCCGGCTGGTATTCGGTCAGGTCGCCGCGTGTCCACTCGCCGTCGATACCGAACGCGACGCCGGTCGCCTCATCGAGACGCAGGTTGTAGAGCGCCTGCCAGCCGGCGCTGCGCAGGTCGCTCTCCTCCAGCGGCTGGCCGACCAGAAAGTGCTGGCGGAAGCGGCTCTGCTGATAGCGCAGATAAGGCGTCACATTGAGCGCACCACCATCGAACTCGCGCAGCCAGCGGCCATACCAGCGCGCGGCGCGGTTGTCGCGGAAGGCGTCGGGGAAGGCGTTGCGCTTGCGCAGTGCTTCATCCTTGTAGGCGTTACCGCCCTCGACGTAACCGGCCGTCTCCTGATTGAGGTTGGTGGCGCTGAATAGCGATTCGAACCGGGTGGCAGCATCGAGCTGGCGGTCGGCGCGCAGGCCGAGCTTCTGCTGATCGTAGCCGGCGTCGTCCATGTAGCCGCCGTCGTGAACGGCGTTGAGGTTCAGCCGCAGGTCGGTGCCGGCAAGCGCGGTCGCGCCGCTCAGCAGCAGCCGCGCGTAGTCGTGCGGGCCGCCGGTCAGCGCGATCTCGCTGTCGCCGCGCGCCGGCCGGCTGACGACGTTGATGACGCCATGCTGCGCATTGCCGCCGTGGACGAAGGTGCCGGGGCCGCGCAGCAGTTCGAGCCGCTGCGCCTGTTCGCTGTTGACCTCCATCAGCTGGTTGACGTTGCAGAAGCCGTTCGGGCGGATCGGCACGCCATCCTCGGCCATGTAGAACGCGCCGCAGCTGCCGGGGCCGGTGAAGACCGGCGAACGAATCGCGGTCAGGTGCTCCTGACCGTTGCCGCGGCTGACCCAGGCGCCGGCGATGCGGCCGAGACTCTCGTTCGGGTGGACCGCGCCGATCAGTTCCACGTCCTGCGCCGACACCGCGCCGACACTGGCGTTCAGCGCCGACAGCGGCTCCGCACTGCGGCTGCCGATGACGACGATGCTCTCCAGCGGCGCCGCGAACAGGGCCGGCGACAACAGCAGTACGGCGAGACCGGGCAGGCGGCGGGCGGCGGCCGGCCGGGCGAATGTCACTGGCATGAACGTCCTCGTCTCTCCGATACGACTGGCCGGCGGCCGCGCAAATTGGCGCCGGATTCCGGCGCGAACTCTACAGAACAGGACCGACAGGCTCAATGTCGGCCGGCGAGCGCGCTGCGGCTGCGACCATCCGCCGCAGCCGGCCGTTGCCCGCCACCCCGCTATAATCGCCGGCCGCCCCTGCCGCGCCCATCGCCGATGGCCACCCTGACCGCCGCCAAAGCCAACCTGCAGCGTCTCGCCGTGATGCG
>CAZEVP010000034.1:0-33786 GCA_964515735.1 uncultured Verrucomicrobiaceae bacterium
AGGAACATCTTGCCCTGACCGAACAGGTCGCCGACCACGTTCATGCCGTCCATCAGTGGCCCTTCGATCACCTCGATCGGCATCGCGCTCTGTTGCCGTGCCGCTTCGGTGTCGGCCTCGATGAAGGTGGTGATGCCCTTGACCAGCGCGTGCTCCAGCCGCTTGTTGACCGGCAGCTCGCGCCAGCTCAGATCCTCCTCCTGGTGCTTTGCCCCCTCGCCGGAGTAGTTGGCGGCGATTTCGAGCAGCCGCTCGGTGGCGTCGCCGCGGCGATTGAGAATGACGTCCTCGACGCGCTCGCGCAGCTCGGCGGGAATGTCCTCGTAGATCGCCAGCTGGCCGGCGTTGACGATGCCCATCGTCAGCCCGGCGCGAATGGCGTGGTACAGGAATACCGCGTGGATCGCTTCGCGCACCGGGTTGTTGCCGCGGAACGAGAACGACACGTTGGAGATGCCGCCGGAGATCTTGGCGTACGGCAATTCCTTGCGGATGTAAGCGCAGGCTTCGATGAAGTCGACGGCGTAGTTGTTGTGCTCGTCGATGCCGGTGGCGACGGCGAACACGTTCGGGTCGAAGATGATGTCTTCCGGCGGGAAGCCGACCTTTTCCACCAGCAGGTCGTAGGAGCGCTTGCAGATCTCGCGCTTGCGCGCGGCGGTGTCGGCCTGGCCGGTCTCGTCGAAGGCCATGACGATGACAGCGGCGCCGTAGCGGCGGCACAGCGTCGCTCGTTCGATGAACTCGGCTTCACCTTCCTTGAGGCTGATCGAGTTGACGATGCTCTTGCCCTGCACGCACTTCAGGCCGGCCTCGATCACCTCCCACTTCGACGAGTCGATCATCAGCGGCACGCGCGAGATTTCCGGCTCGGAGGCGATCAGGTTCAGGAACGTGGTCATCGCCCTGACCGAGTCGAGCATCCCCTCGTCCATGTTGACGTCGATGATCTGCGCGCCGCTCTGCACCTGCTGCAGCGCCACTTCCAGCGCCTCGGCGTAGTTCTCCTCGCGGATCAGTCGCGCGAAGCGGGCCGAGCCGGTGATGTTGGTGCGTTCGCCGACGTTGACGAACAGCGAGTGCTCGTCGATGACGAACGGCTCCAGGCCACTGAGACGACAGGCGCGCGGCAGCTCGGGCAGCCGGCGCGGTGGCAGTGTCGCAATTGCGTCGGCGATGGCGCGGATGTGGTCGGGCGTCGAGCCGCAGCAGCCGCCGACGATGTTGACGAGGCCGCTGCGCGCGAACTCGGCGACGATCGCCGCCATCTCGTCCGGCGTCTGGTCGTATTCGGCGAACTCGTTCGGCAGGCCGGCGTTCGGGTGGGCGCTGACGTAGGTGTCGGCGCACTGCGACAACGCGTAGACATAGGCGCGCAGCTGCTCGGCGCCGAGCGCGCAGTTGAGGCCGACGCTGAGCGGGCGCGCGTGGGAGACCGAGTACCAGAAGGCCTCGGTGGTCTGGCCGGACAACGTGCGGCCGCTGGCGTCGGTGATGGTGCCGGAGATCATGACCGGCAGTTCGAAGCCGATCTCGTCGAAGTACTGCTGCACGGCGAAGATCGCCGCCTTCGCGTTCAGCGTGTCGAAGATGGTCTCGATCAGGATGATATCGGCGCCGCCGTCGATCAGGCCGCGCGTCGCTTCGCGGTAGTTGTCGACCAGCTGGTCGAAGGTGACGTTGCGGAAGCCGGGGTCGTTGACGTCGGGCGAGATCGTCGCGGTGCGGCTGGTCGGCCCGAGCACGCCGGCGACATAACGCGGCCGCTCCGGCGTCGCGCAGGCATCGGCGCATTCGCGCGCCAGTTTCGCGCCGGCGACGTTCAGTTCGTAGGCGATGGCTTCGAGGCCGTAATCGGCCTGCGACACCATCGTCGAGTTGAAGGTGTTGGTCTCGAGGATGTCGGCGCCGGCATCGAGATAGGCGCGGTGGATCGCGCCGATGATGTCGGGGCGGGTGATCGACAGCAGGTCGTTGTTGCCCTTGAGGTCGCGCGGCCACTCGCTGAAGCGCTCACCGCGGTAGTCCGCCTCCTGCAGCCGGTAGTCCTGGATCATCGTGCCCATGGCGCCGTCGAGCACGAGAATGCGCTGTTCGAGCGCCTGCTTCAGAGCGGCGATGCGTTGCGTGCGATCCAGGTTCATTGGTTCTCCGGGAGGGTGGGGCAGGTGCGGAATAGTTGACTGTGGAAGTAGGGCATAGCCCTGTGATAGATTCGCGATTCTATCAGAACGCCCCGGACCGCCGAGCGCGCTTGTACCGGGGTGGCTTATCGGCCGGCGTTGAAATTCGAGGCATATTTGCACATGAGCAGCAGTTCGGAACTGAAACTGACCATCACCGAGTCGGCGCTCGACTACCTGGCGGAGCTGCTGGGGAAGCAGGACGAGACGGTGCTTGGCATCCGCATGTTCATCAATGATCCGGGCACCGCGCGCGCCGAGACCTGCATCGCCTACTGCCGTGAACCCGACCTGCGGCCGGACGATGTCGTGACCGAATATCCGCAGCTGAAGGCGTGGTTCGAGCGCCGCAGCGTGCCGTTCCTGCTCGATGCCGTCGTCGATTACGCCAAGGACCGCATGGGCGGCCAGCTGACGATCAAGGCGCCGAACGCGAAGCTGCCGCAGATCGCCGACGACAGCCCGCTGGAAGATCGCATCAACTACGTGCTGTACAACGAGGTCAATCCGTCGCTGGCCGCGCACGGCGGTGAGGTGAGTCTGGTCGAGATCACTGCGGAAGAGGTCGCCATCCTCAAATTCGGCGGCGGCTGCCAGGGTTGCGGCATGGTCGACGTGACGCTGAAGCAGGGGGTCGAAAAGACGCTGTTGGAGCAGGTTCCGCAGCTGAAAGGCGTGCGTGACGTGACCGACCATACTGATCGGTCGCAGGCGTATATCTGAAGAAGTCCGCAGCCCTCTCCCCTGGCCCCTCTCCCTGAAGGGAGAGGGGAGTTTCCCGAGGGTAGCGACATTTCCCTCTCCCTTCAGGGAGAGGGCCAGGGAGAGGGGATCACACGGAGAGGTCTACACAGGGACGCCGCTACAACCTGCCTGCCGCTACCGATTCGCTTGCACCCGCTCCGGCAATACCGTCACCAGCTTCTCGTGCATCGCCCGCAGCGCCTGTTCGGTGGTGTCCCAGCCGATGCAGCCGTCGGTGACCGAGACACCGTATTTCAGGTCGGCGAGATTCTCCGGAATGCTCTGGTTGCCGGCGAACAGGTGGCTCTCGACCATCAGGCCGACGATCGAGCGGTTGCCTTCGAGCACCTGATTGGTGACGTTCTCGATCACCAGCGGCTGCAGCTCGGGCTTCTTGTCGGAGTTGGCGTGGCTGGTGTCGACCATGATCCTGGCCGGCAGCTTCGCTTTCTCCAGTTCCTGTTCGGTCAGCTTGATGTGCACCGAGTCGTAGTTCGGGCCGTGGTTGCCGCCGCGCAGCACGACGTGGGCGTAGCGGTTGCCGGTGGTGTGGATCACCGCCACCTGACCCTCGGAGTTGATGCCGAGGAAACGGTGCGGACGCGACGCCGACTTGACCGCGTTGATCGCTACCGCCATGCCACCGTCGGTGCCGTTCTTGAAACCGACCGCGCAGCTGAGGCCGCTGGCCATCTCGCGGTGGGTCTGCGATTCGGTGGTGCGGGCGCCGATCGCCGACCAGCTGATCAGGTCCTGCAGGTACTGCGGCGAGATCGGGTCGAGCGCCTCGGTCGACGCCGGCAGCCCCAGCTCGTTGATGTCGAGCAGCAGCTTGCGGCCGATGTGCAGGCCGTCCTCGATCTTGAACGTGTCGTTCAGGTACGGGTCGTTGATCAGCCCCTTCCAGCCCACCGTCGTGCGCGGCTTCTCGAAATAGACGCGCATGACGATGAACAGCGAATCCTTCAGTTCGTCAGCCAGTTTCTTCAGCCGGTGCGCGTAGTCCATCGCGGCGTCGACGTCGTGGATCGAGCAGGGGCCGACGACGACGAAGATGCGGTGGTCGCGGCCGTCGAGAATGTCGCGGATCACCTGGCGGGCGTTGGTCACGGTTTCGCGCGCGGCGGCGCTCATCGGCAGCTCGCTCTTGAGCTGCGCCGGCGTGATCAGGATCTCCTGCGCGGTGACGTTGACGTTTTCGACGGGCTGTTTTTCTACGACTGGGGCTGACATGACGGTATCCACAATTCCGCGGCGCGGATCGATGAGAAAGGGCGCCAGTTTACCCGAATTCGCCCGGCCGATCAGTGCGCGGCGGCTATGACGCGGCAAGCCGGTGTCAATCGTCGCGGCGCGAAACGGCGGACGGCTACAATGCCGCCTTCGCCGAGAGACCGTTTTCCCGATGACCGACACGCCACTGTTCGACCCCGCCGATCTTGAGCCGCTGCTGGCCGAGGGGTGGCTGGCGCTGACGCCGAACCGGCGTCTGGCCAGCCGGATTCGCGCCGCCGTGGTGCAGCGCGAGGCGGCGCGGGGGCGGGCGGTGGTGCCGACGCCGGCAGTACTGGCGCTGGCCGACTGGCTGGAACGGCTGTGGGCGCAGCACTGTTTCGATGACCCGGACAGCGACGAGCTGTGGCTGCTCGATGCCGATCAGGAGCGGGCGCTGTGGCAGCGGGTCGTCGAGGAGAGCGACGCCGGGGCGCGGTTGCTGCGCCCGGCCGAGGCGGCACAACAGGCGCAGCAGGCGTGGCGCACGCTGGCGTTGTGGCGGCAGTTGCCACTGCGGCGCGAGATTGCCGCCGAGTTCGATGCCACCGAGGAGAGCCGGATCTTTCGCGACTGGCTCGCCGAATTCGAGCGCCGCTGCACGGCTCTCGGCGCCATCGCGCAGGCCGAGCGCGACCGGCGGCTGCTGCAGGCGGTGGAGCAGGGGCAGCTGTCGTTGCCGTCGACGCTGGTGACCGTCGCCTTCGATGAACTGGCGCCGTTGCACCGCGCGCTGTTCGATCGCATTCCGGGCTGGCGCGAGCTGCCGGCGCCAGCGCGAAATCGTCAGGCCTCGATGATCGGTTGCGACGATTTCGCGACGCAGATCCGGCGCGCCGCGCGCTGGGCGAAGCAGCGTCTGGAGGTTGTCCCGTCGGCACCGGTCGCCATCGTCGTGCCGCAGCTGGCGCAGCAGCGCGCGACTGTCGAGCGCATCCTGCGCGATCTGTTCGAGCCGGAGCACGCGGCGCCGCACGGCCCGCACCGGCCGCCGCCGTTCAACATCTCCGCCGGCGCGGCACTGACCGATGTGCCGCTGGTTGCCACCGCGCTGCAACTGCTCGGGCTCGGCGGGCGCGAACAGTCGCGCGAGCCGCTGCTGGCGCTACTTGATGCACCGTTCCACGATTTCTGCGGGCCGGTCGATGCGATTGCCCGCGCCGTCGATGCGCTGTGCCGGCTGCGCAGCGAACGGATTTCCAGTGCGCAGCTGCGCGTCATTGCCGCAACCGTCGCCGAAGCGTTTCCGGGCTGGTCGCTGTCGGGCCGGCTGCAACAGCTGCATGACATCGCGCGGCGCGAGCGCTGGTCGCAACTACGCCTGACACCGGGGCAATGGCGCGAGCCGTTCGAGACGGTTCTGCAACTGTTCGGCTGGCCCGGCGCGCGTTCGCTCGACAGCATCGAGTACCAGCAGCTGCAGCAGTGGCGGCGCGCGCTGGATGATTTTTCGCGGCTCGATGTCGTGCTCGGACCGGTCGGCTTCGACGCCGCGCTGGCCGCGTTGCGGGAGCTGCTGGCGGCACGGCTGTTCCAGCCGGAGACACCTGACGCACCGCTGCAGGTGCTCGGTCTGCTGGAGGCGGCCGGTTTGCAGTTCGACGGCCTGTGGCTGTGCGAGATGGGCGAGGATCTGTGGCCGCAGGCGGCGGCGCCGAACCCACTGTTGCCGCGCGATCTGCAGCGGCGGCTGGCGATGCCGCACTGCGATGCGACGCGCGAGCAGCAGTTTGCCAGCCGGCTGACGCAGTCGCTGCTGGCGTCGTCGCGCGAGATCGTCGTCTGTTACCAGTGCCAGCGCGACGACGTGGCGCGTCGGCCGAGCCCGCTGTTCGGTGAGCTGCCGAGCCTCGACGCCGTGCTCGACGAGCCAGCGTTCGCGCCGGCACTGGCGCTGGAGCCGTTCGCACCGGGTGCGGCGCCGGCGCTGAATCCGCAGGCGCGCGCACGCGGCGGCAGCGGCATTCTCGCCAGCCAGTCGGCCTGTCCGTTTCAGGCGTTCGCGCGTCATCGCCTCGGCGGTCGCAGTCTCGATGATGTTGTCGAAGGGCTCGATCACAGCGAGCGCGGCCAGCTGCTGCACGACGCGCTGGAGATGATCTGGCGCGAACTCGGCGATTCGCAGGCGCTCGCTGCCTGCGACGACGAACGGTTGCGGGCGCTGGTCGACAGCGCCGCCACTGCCGCCGTCACGGCGCTGCGTCAGCGCATTCCGGCACGACTCGGTGCGCGCTTTGCCGAGCTGGAGCAGCAGCGACTGGCGGCGCTGTTGCTGCGCTGGCTCGAACTCGAACGCGAGCGCCCGCCGTTCGCGATCGCCGCGCTGGAGCAGAGTCGTGAACTGACGCTCGGCGAATTGACGCTGCAGCTTCGTGTCGACCGCATCGACCGTCTGCCCGACGGTCGCCAGCTGATCATCGACTACAAGAGCGGCAACCTGCTGTCGCCGTCGGCCTGGACCGGTGAGCGCCCGGAGCAGCCGCAGCTGCCGCTGTACGGCACCGCGCTGGAGAGCGAGCAGCCCGGCTCGGTGGCCGGCCTGCTGTTCGCGCAGATCCGGGCGGACAAGCAGCGGCTGATCGGTCTCGGCGACCTCGATCTGGAGCGCCATCACGTCAGGCCGGGCGAACACCCGTGGCCGCAACAGCTCGACGACTGGCGCGCGGCGCTGCTGATGCTGGCCGACGAGTATGTCGGCGGTTGCGCCGATGTGGCGCCGGCCTCGAACAAGAGCTGCGACTACTGCGATCTCGCCGACGTTTGCCGCATCGATGCCGACACGCTGCTGGAGACGGTTGTCGATGGCGATGACGATGCGCAGGAGGGCGAGGCATGAGACAGCCGATCGACGCCGCCATCCGCGCCCGCGCGCTCGATCCGACGCGCTCGTTCTGCATTACTGCGCCGGCCGGTTCCGGCAAGACCGAACTGCTGAGCCAGCGCGTGCTCGGGTTGCTGGCGCGCGCGTCGCAGCCCGAGGAGATTCTCGCCATCACCTTCACGCGCAAGGCGGCGGCCGAGATGCAGCACCGCATCGTCGAGGCGTTGCGCTTCGCCGCCACCAGCGATGAGCCCGACGAGCCGCACAAACGCCAGAGCTGGCAGCTGGCGCGCGCCGCGCTCGCGCGCGATGCCGACGCCGGCTGGGGGCTGTTGCAGAACCCGGCGCGGCTGCGCATCCAGACCATCGACGGCCTGTGCGCCAGCCTGACGCGCCAGCTGCCGCTGCTGTCGAACTTCGGTGGCCAGCCGCGCTTCAGCGAAGAGCCGGAACAGTGCTACCGCGAAGCGGTCGGCGCGCTGCTGGCCGAACTGGAACGGAGCGGTGCGATCGCCGACACGCTGGCGCGGCTGCTCGGCCATCTCGACAACGACGTTGCGCGTCTGCAGCGGACGCTGGTGCCGCTGCTGGCGCAGCGCGACCAGTGGCTTCCCCATCTCGGTAGTGGCATCGGCAGCGACGATAGCGCTGCTGTCCGGCAACGTCTGGAACGAACGCTCGCCACAGTGCTGTGCGAAGGGTTGCAGCGCGCGCGCGCCGCGCTGCAATCGTATGCCGTCGATCTGCTGCCGCTGCTCGATTTCGCCGCCTGCCGGCTGGAAGAAGAGAAGCCGGATGACCCGCTGATTCGTTTCAAGGGCTGCATCGAACTGCCGGCAGTCGCCGCCGGCGATCATGCTGACTGGCTGCTGCTCGCCGACTGGCTGCTGACCGGCAAGGGCGAGTGGCGCAAGAGATTCACCAAGGCTGAGGGATTTCCGGCTGCGCAGGGTGGTGACAAGGAGCGCAACAAACAGCGCAAGGACGAGATGGTCGAGCTGCTGCAGCTGCTCGCCGCCAATGACGAGGCGCGCGAGGCGCTGGCCGACCTGCGCTCGCTGCCGTCGCCGACCTATGGCGATCAGCAGTGGCAACTGCTTGCGGAGCTGACTGCACTGCTGCCGGTGGCGGTCGCGCATCTGCGGCTGGTGTTCCAGCGCCGCGGCGAGGTCGATTACACCGAGGTGGCATTGGCCGCGCGCAACGCGCTCGGCGACAGCGACGCGCCGGGCGATCTGCTGCTGCGCCTCGACGCCAGCATTCGCCACATTCTCGTCGACGAATTCCAGGACACCTCGCTGTCGCAATACGACCTGCTGAAACGGCTGGTCGAGGGCTGGGCCGAATCCAGCGCCAGCGGCGCGGTGCCGCAGACGCTGTTTCTGGTCGGCGACGGCATGCAGTCGATCTACGGTTTCCGCGCCGCCAACGTCGGTGTCTTTCTCGACGCGCGGCGTCACGGCGTCAATGGCATCGCCGGCGAGGATCTGGCGCTGCAGGTCAACTTCCGCTCGACACCGACAGTGGTCGACTGGGTCAACCGCACTTTCGCCGCCGCCTTTCCGCAGCAGGAGCAGATCGCGCGCGGCGCGGTGCGTTATGCCGAGTCGCACGCATTCAAGGCGGACGCGGCCGGCAGCGAGGTGCGGCTGTTCGGTCTGCGCGGCGACAGCGATGGCACGCAGGAAGCGGCGCACTGCGTGGCACTGGTGCAGCGCGCACTGCGCGACAGCAGCGGCGACATCGCGATTCTGGTGCGCGGTCGCGGCCATCTGGCGCGGATCGTGCCGGCACTGGCCGCTGCCGGCATCGACTGGCGCGCCACCGAGATCGATCCGCTGCAGCAGCGCGCGCCGATCCGTGACCTGCTGGCGCTGCTGAAGGCATTGACCAACCCCGCCGACCGTATCAGTTGGCTGGCGCTGCTGCGCTCGCCGCTGGTCGGCCTCGATAACGCCGATCTGCACGCGCTGGTGGCGGGCAGCGACGAGCGCGGCGCGCAGCGGACGATCTGGTCGCGCATCGGCGATGCCGATGTGGTGAAGAATCTGAGCGACGGCGCGCAGCGACGCCTCGCCGCCGTCGAACCACTGCTGCGGCAGGCGCGTGCGCAGCGCGGCCGCAAACCGCTGCGGGTCTGGCTGGAGGGGTGCTGGCGCGGGCTCGGTGGGGAGCTGACGCTGCGCGGCGAAGCCGACCGCGATGATGTCGACGTGCTGCTCGACCTGCTCGAACAGCTGCCGGAGCAGGGCGCGGCCGCGCAGCTGGAGCGGCGTCTCGCCTCGCTCTATGCCCGCCCGCG
This sequence comes from uncultured Verrucomicrobiaceae bacterium, assembly GCA_964515735.1. GTDB lineage: Bacteria > Pseudomonadota > Gammaproteobacteria > Pseudomonadales > CAMLJR01 > CAMLJR01. Next base: position 9,323 of record CAZEVP010000034.1, read on the forward strand.
CGGCGGCAGCGACGCACGCGTGGTGCTGATGACGATCCACAAATCGAAGGGGCTCGAATTCGACACCGTCATCATTCCCGGCCTCGACCGCGGCAGCCGCAGCGACGACAGGCCGCTGCTGCAGTGGGGCGAATATCTCGACCGCGATGGCGGCAGCGGTCTGCTGCTGGCGTTGAAGGAGGCGGTCGGCGGCGACAGCGATCCGGTCTACCGCTATCTCGACAGCGAGCGCAAACGCAAGCTACGGCTGGAAGAGACGCGTCTGTTCTATGTCGCCGCGACGCGTGCCGTCGCACGATTGTGGCTGTTGTTCCGCGATCCGAAGGGCGATTCGATCGAAAAGGGCGACAGCTGGAAACCGGCCGACGGCGCGCTGCTGGCGCGCATCTGGTCGACAGCGCGCGGTGAAGTGACCTGGACCGATGCGCCGGCGATGCCGCGCTCTGACACCGGAATCGTGTCGCAACCGGATCGTGTGCCGACGCTGCAGCGCGTGCCGCTGGCCTGGTGGCAACGGCTGCCGGCACGGCCGGAACGTGCTGTCGATGACAGTGCGCCGAAACCTTCGCTGCCGATACCGACGGTCGACGACGGACAAACGATCGTCGACACGCTGGAGACACGCACCGGCACGGCGCTGCACGCGCTGCTCGAACAGATCGGACGCCATGGCAGCGACGGCTGGCTGCGGCGCACGCCGGAGCAGCGGCGACGACTGGCGCAGCGGCAGCTGCGGCAACAGGGTGTCGCCGACACCGATCTCGATGGCGCAACGACACTGATCGTCACCGCCATCGACGCCACATTGAACGATGCACGCGGTCGCTGGCTGTTCGATGCCGGTCATCGCGACGCTGTCAGCGAGTGGGAGATCAGCAGCATCGGTGCCGATGGCAACAGCCGGCGCCAGATCGTCGACCGCAGCTTCGTCGATGGCGATGACGTGCGCTGGATCGTCGACTACAAGAGTTCGCGGCCGCGCGCCGGCGAATCGCTGGTGCAGTTCGCGGCGCGCGAAGCGGCGCAGTACCGCGCGCAGCTGGAGGGCTACCGCGCGCTGGTCGCCGGGCTGGAGTCGCGGCCGATCCGCCTCGCGCTCTATTTCCCGTGCGTGCCGTACTGGCACGAGCTGTCAGCGGAGCCGACCGCGTGAGCCGACCGAACAAGCCACGTTTCTTCAAACCGGCCGCCGCGAAGCGGGCGCCATCGCCGCAACATCCGCGTGAACTCGAACTGGCGATCGGGCGCCTCAGCGACGAGGGGCGTGGTATCGGTTTCGAGAATGGCAAGCCGGTGTTCGTTGCCGGGGCGCTGCCCGGCGAGCGGGTGCGCGCGCGCATCGTCGACACGCGTCGCGATCACAGCGACGCGCAGCTGACGGCGCTGTTGCAGCCATCGCCGCGTCGTATCGCGCCGCGCTGTGAGCTGTTCGGCCGCTGCGGCGGCTGCCAGCTGCAGATGCTCGACATCGAGGATCAGCGCGAACACAAGCAGCAAGTGTTGCAGCGCCTGCTCGATCGCTTCGAGCCGCAGTGGGAATCGCCGATCGTCGCCGAGCCGTGGCACTACCGTCACCGCGCGCGCTTCGCCATCGGCGACGACGGCGGCCGGCCCGTCGTCGGCTTCAAGGGCGCCGCCAGCCACCGCGTCGTCGCCGTCGACCGTTGCGACGTCCTCGACCCGCGCCTGCAGCCGTTGCTGACATACCTGCCGCAATGGCTGGCGACGCTGGCGCAGTGGCGCCGTATCGATGAGGTGATCGCACTGGTCGATGCCGACGGCCGCATCGCCATCGACTGGCAGGGGAGAAGGGCGCTGCCGGTGGCCGATCGCGAGATGCTGCGACAGTGCTGCACGGAAGCGGGCATCGCCGTTGGCAGTGACATCGCATTGCGTTACGCGGTGCCGTCCGTCGACAGCCACTTCGGCTTTGCGCCGGGTGACTTCACGCAGGTCAATCCGGGCATCAACGATCAGCTGGTCGCGCGCGTGCTGGCGTGGCTGGCGTTGATGCCGACGAGCCATGTCGTCGACCTGTTCTGCGGTCTCGGCAACTTCGCGCTGCCGCTGGCGAGAACGGCCGCGCAGGTCACCGGCATCGAGGGCAGCGTGGCAATGGTCGAGCGCGCCCGCGCCAACGCCGAGGCGCTCGGCCTGCAGCAGGCCCGCTTCGCCGTCGCCGATCTGTTCGAGCCGGCCGCCGTACCGTTGCAGGGCTACGACTGCGCGCTGCTCGACCCGCCACGCGCCGGCGCGAAAGTGGTTTGCGAAGCGCTGGTGCGAGCGCCGCAGCTGCAGCGCATCGTCTACGTCTCGTGCAACCCGCAGACACTGGCGCGCGATGTCGCGATTCTGGTGAGTGGTGGATTCAGCGTCGAACGCGCGGCGCTGGTCGACATGTTTCCGCAGTCGGGGCATACGGAAGCGGTGGTACTACTGAGCCGCACCAGGTCCTCCCCTGCGAAGCAGGGGAGGCGCCTCGCGCAGCGAGGCGGAGGGCTCCGGGGTTGATCGAAGCTCGACGAAGGGCTGACCCCTCCGCCTCTATTTCATAGGGGAGGACCCGGCCTCAATCGCACGCATCGCATCGATGAAGCTCCGGTGCGTGTTCTCCTCGCCGAGCAGTTTCAGCAGTTCCGCCCGGCGCAGCTTGGCTTCGACGCGCGCGGTCATCTCGCACAGCACGACACGGATGCCGCGTTTGCGCATCTGCCCGATCGCCTCTTCCAGTGCCTGCAGCCCGGTGATGTCCATGAACGGCACCTTGCCCATGCGCAGGATTACCACCCTCGGGTCGGTGTGGGTCTGGCTCAGCGCGCGCTCGAAGGTTTCGACGGCACCGAAGAAGAACGGGCCGTCGATCGAGTAGACCAGAACGTCGGCCGACAGCGCCGGCAGGTCGTTGCGGCGAAGTTCCTGCTCGACGTCATGCTCCGAGTGCGATTGCACGGCGACGGCGGCCGACATGCGCCGCATGAACAGCAGCGCCGCCAGGATCACGCCGATGTTGACGGCGACGATCAGGTCGACGAACACCGTCAGCGCGAAGGTGGCCAGCAGGATGAAGACGTCGGTGCGCGGCGCGCGCCGCAGCATCCGCACGAAGTGGTGCGCCTCGCTCATGTTCCAGGCGACGACGAACAGGATCGCCGCCAGCACGCACAGCGGCACGTCCTCGGCCAGCGGCGCCAGCAGCAGGATCACCAGCACCAGCGTCAGCGCGTGGACGATGCCGGCGACCGGCATCGTGCCGCCGTTGCGGATGTTGGTCGCGGTGCGGGCGATGGCGCCGGTGGCGGCGAAACCGCCGAACAGCGGCGCGGCGATGTTGGCGATGCCCTGGCCGACCAGCTCCTGGTTCGAATCGTGGCGGGTGCCGCTCATACCGTCGGCGACCACCGCCGACAGCAGCGATTCGATCGAGCCGAGCAGCGCGATGGCGAAAGCGGGTCGGATCAGCTCGACGATCCTGGCGAATGAGACGTCGGGCAGCTGGAAGGTCGGCAGTGTGTTCGGGATGCCGTCAAAGGCACTGCCGATCGTCGCCACCGGCAGCTGGAAAAGCCTGACGGCGGCGGTGGCGGCCACCAGCGCCACCAGTGGCCCCGGAATGCGCGGTAGCAGGCGCGGCCAGATCAGCAGCAGCGCCAGCGAGAACAGCGCCAGCGCGGTGGTGGAAAGATCGAGCTGCGGCAGCAGTTGCAGCAGCGCCCACAGCTTGTCGTGGAAATGCTCGCCGGCCGGTGCCGGCAGGCCGAAGAAATCCTTCCACTGGCCGACCCAGATGATGACGGCGATGCCGGCCGTGAAGCCGACGATGACCGGGTCCGGAATGAACTTGATGACGGCGCCGAGCCGCAGCAAGCCGAACACGATCAGGATCACACCGGCCATCAGCGTGGCGATCTGCAGCCCGTCGATGCCGTGCTGTTGCGTGATGCTGGCGAGGATGACGATGAAGGCGCCGGTCGGGCCGGCGATCTGCACGCGGCTGCCGCCGAACAGCGATACCGCCACGCCGGCGACGATCGCGGTGTAGATGCCGTGCTCCGGCTTGGCACCGGAGGCGATCGCGAACGCCATCGCCAGCGGCAGCGCGACCAGACCGACCACGAGACCCGACACCACGTTGCGCGGCCAGTGTGGCGCCCGCAACAGGCCGGCCCGCCACGCTTCACGAATCGCGATCACGACGTTCACTCCAGCGGCAGATGAGAGGTGAAGCATAGCGGGGCGCGGGGATGGACCGATATGCTCTGGATCAGATCATCGAAGGGAGGATGCGAGTCGATGAAAATTGGTCTGGCTCTCGGCAGCGGTTCGTCGCGCGGCTGGTCGCACATCGGCGTCATCGGTGCGCTGGCCGAACACGGCATCGTGCCGGACATCATCTGTGGCACGTCGATCGGCGCGCTGGTCGGCGCCGCGGCCGCGGCCGGCAATCTGGAGCGGCTCGGCGACTGGGTCGCGAAGCTGACGAAGATGGAGATGGCCCGTTATTTCAAGTTCCACTACTCGATGACCGGCTTCGTCCACACCGACCGTTTCCAGCGCTTCCTGTACGACTACGTGGTGGACGAGGATGCCGCCATCGAGTCGCTGACGAAACGCTATGGTGCCATCGCCACCGAGCTCGGCACCGGTCGCGAATTCTGGTTCACCAAGGGGCCGGTGCTGGAGGCGGTGTGGTCGTCGATCTCGCTGCCGGGGCTGTTTCCGGCGATTCCGTACAAGGGGCGCTGGCTGGCCGACGGCGGTCTGGTCAATCCGGTGCCGGTGTCGCTGTGCCGCGCGCTCGGTGCCGACATCGTCATCGCCGTCAATCTGAACGGTGACATCATGCGGCGCCGTCTCGGCACCGCGCGGCGCGCGCTGGCGAAGCGTTCGAAGCAGGTGGAGCCGGCAGCGGCGGAGGGTGAGGAGGCCGGCGTGAAAGCCGGTGTGGTCGGCCGGCTGCGCGCGTCGATATTCTCCGGCGCGAAGGCGCTGGAGCAGCCACCGAATCTGTTCGAGGCGATCGTCAGCTCGGTCAACATCACGCAGGACCGCATCACCCGCAGCCGCATGGCCGGCGATCCGCCGGATCTGCTGATCGCGCCGAAGCTGTCGCACATCGGCCTGCTGGAGTTCTATCGCGGTGCCGAGGCGATCGAAGAGGGCAGGAAGAGCGTCGAACGGATGCTGCCGGAGATCCGGTTCGCGCTGGAGAATGTCTAGCCTTTCTCCCCTCTCCCTGACCCTCTCCCTGAAGGGAGAGGGGACTCGGACCTAACCCAGCGTGATGCTGACCGGGCAGTGGTCGGAGCCCATCACGTCGGGGTGGATGTCGGCCGCTTTCACCACGCCCCTCAGCGCCTGCGACACCAGCACGTAATCGATTCTCCACCCGACGTTGCGCGCGCGCGAATTGGCGTAGTGGCTCCACCAGGTGTAGTGGCCGTTGCCTTCGCGGAACAGCCGCAGCGTGTCGATGAAACCGGCGTCGACGAAGGCCTGAAAGCCGGCGCGCTCTTCCAGAGTGAATCCCTTCTTGCCGCGGTTCGGCTTCGGGTTGGCGAGATCGAGCTCGGTGTGGGCGACGTTGAGGTCGCCGCAGAACACCACCGGTTTGCGCCTCTGCAGCGCGACGCAGTGGGCGAGGAAGGCCGGGTCCCACTGCTGTTCGCGCAGTGGCAGCCGGCTCAGGTCCTCCTTGGCATTCGGCGTGTAGACGGTGACGACGAAGAACTTGTCGAACTCGGCGCTGATGATGCGGCCCTCGTCGCTGTCACCCTGTTGCAGTTCGGCGGCCAGCGGGTAGCGCTCGGCGATCTCGGGCAGCAGGCCGAAGCTGACGTCGAGCGGTTCGCTGCGTGAGAACAGGGCGGTGCCGGAGTAGCCCTTACGTGCGGCCGAGTTCCAGTATTCGCGATAGTCGGGCAGGTCGATCTCGACCTGATCGCGCTGCGCCTTGGTCTCCTGCAGGCAGAGGATGTCGGGGCGGTGCTGGTCGACGAACGGCAGGAACGTCTCTTTCCTGATGACGGCGCGAATGCCGTTGACGTTCCACGAATAGATTTTCATGCGGTCGATTCCGGGTTGTGTTGCGACTCCTGGTTCTTGAGAGAGCCATGGCGCCGCGCGTAGACATGACAGAATTCGGCGCCGAACAGATAGATCATCGCCGAGTAGTAGATCCACACCAGAAACACGATGAAGGCGCCGGCGGCGCCGAACGACGACGAGATGGCGCTGTGGCCGATGTAGAGGCCGATCGCGGTCTTGCCGATGCCGAACAGCAGCGAGGTGACCGCGGCGCCGACCAGCACGTCGCGCCAGGCGATGGTCAGGTTCGGCAGGAAGCGGTAGGTCAGCGCGAACAGCAGCGTGATCGCGGCGAACGAGAACAGCCCGTTGATCGCCTGCAGCAGCAGTTCGCTCTGGCCGATCCAGCCACCGAGCAGTGAACTGACGACGGCGATGGCGGCGGTGGCGACCATCGAGATCGCCAGCAGGAAGCCGACCGCCAGTACCAGGCTGAACGCCTGCAGCCGCACCTTGAGCAGATTCCAGACGCCGATGCCCTTGCGCGGTGGCGCTTTCCAGATGCGGTCCAGCGATTTCTGCAGTTGCGCCAGCACCGTGGTGGCGCCGATGAACAGCGTGACGCCACTGATGGCGGCGGCCATCAGCCCCTGGCCGCTGTCGTTGGCGGAGCGGACGATCTGTTGCAGCGTGGCGGCGCCGTTGGCGCCGATCAGGTCGCGCAGCTGCGCGAACAGCTCCTGTTCGGCGGCGGCGTCGCCGATCAGCAGGCCGGCGACGGCGATCACCATCAGCAGCAGTGGCGCGACGGAAAAAGCAGCGTAGTAAGCGATGGCGGCGCCGAGCGAGGCGGCGTCGTTCTCGCTCCATTCGCGCGCGCTCTCCAGCAGCAGGCGCCAGATGGCGCGGATGACGACAAACGGTTTCGTGGCGCTGACAGGCATCGGTCCGACGGCTCCGGTGACGGACGTCCGACCCTATCAGTTCGCGCTGGCCGACTCCAGTTCAGCGCGCCGCCAGTCGCCGCCGAGCGCGGTGATCAGGCGCACGCCGGCCAGCAGACGGTCGCCCTGCAGCGTCAGCAGCGTGCGCTGCGTCGTCAACGTTTCGGCCTGCACGGTGGCGACGTCGAGGAACGAGACGGTGCCGGCGCGATACTGGTTCAGCATCAGCCGTTCGGCCTCTTCCGCCAGAGCCACCGCGCGCTGCTGCACGGCAATCTCGCGCGATACCACCTCGATCAGCGCCAGCGCGTCCTCGACTTCGCGGAAGGCGTCGAGCACGGTCTGGCGATAGCCGGCGACGCGCTCGTCGTAGATGGCGATGGCCTCATCCTTGGCGGCGCGGCGCGCGCCGGCGTCGAACAGCGTCAGCGCCAGCGACGGCCCGACCGACCAGAAGCGGTTGGGCGCCTCGAACCAGCCGCTGTCGTCGCCGCTGCGCCAGCCGCCGCTGGCGCCGAGCGACAGCGTCGGGAAATAGGCGGCCTGGGCGACGCCGATGCGCGCGTTCGCCGCCATCACGCCGCGCTCGGCGGCGGCGATGTCGGGGCGCTGTTCGAGCAGTTGCGACGGCAGTTGCAGCGGAATCTCCAGCGCCGGCGGCTGCCATTCGGCGACGGCCACCGCCACGTCGCTGGGGGCGCGGCCGGTCAGCACGGCGATGGCGTTCTCGAGTTGCGAGCGTTGCCATTCGAGATCGATGGCGGCGGCGCGGGTGCGCTCGAGCTGGGTCTGCGCCTGTACCACGTCGGAGCGCGCGACCAGCCCGGCGCGGTACTGGTTCTCGGTCATTTCGAGCGAGCGGCCGTAGGCCTGCAGCGTGCGCTCGTAGAGTTTCTGCTGCTGGTCGAGCACGCGCAGCTGCAGGTAGCTCTGCACCAGCGTCGAGCGCGCGCTGAGACGGACGCCGGCCAGATCGGCGGCGCTGGCGTCGAGCAGCGCGGCCGATGCCTCGCGCTCGCGCCGCAGCCGTCCCCACAGGTCGATCTCCCAGTCGAGCGACAGCACCGATTCGTACAGTTTCGAGGTGGCGCCGCCGTGGGCTTCGCCGCCGCCGCTCTGCTGCCGGCCGTAACCGGCGCCGATACCGGCGGAGGGGTAGAGCGCCGAGCGCGCGCCGCGCAGTGCCGCGCGCGCCTGCCGGTAACGCGCTTCGGCCTGGGCGACGGTCTGGTTGTCGATGTCGAGCTGCGCCACCAGCGCGTCGAGCTGTGGATCGCCGAAGCGCTGCCACCACGGGGTGTCGTCGTCGAAGCTGCCGGGCTCTGCCAGTTTCCAGCCCGGCGCGAGTTCGCCGGCGGCGACCTTGTAGGCGTCCGGTTGCGCGCTGTCGGGGCGCTGATAGTCGGGGCCGACGGCGCAACCGGCGAGCAGCAGCGCCGCCAGCAGCGGCAGCGGGTGGGCGGGGCGCGGGAGCGGGGTGCGGGACACGGGCGAAATCCTGTGCATCAGGTCGAAAGGGGAGCGCTGCCGTCGCGGCGCAGTCGGCGCAGGCAGTAGAGCCGCAGGCGGTCGAGGTAGAGATAGATGACCGGCGTGGTGTAGAGCGTCAGCAGCTGGCTGACGACCAGCCCGCCGACGATGGCGATACCGAGCGGGCGTCGCATCTCGGAGCCCTCGCCGCTGCCGAGCATCAGCGGCAGCGCGCCGCAGATCGCCGCCAGCGTCGTCATCAGGATCGGCCGGAAGCGCTGCTGCGCCGCGTCGAAGACCGCCGCCTGCGACGACAGACCGCGGCGGCGCTCGGCATCGAGCGCGACGTCGATGATCAGGATCGCGTTCTTCATCACCACGCCGATCAGCAGAAACAGGCCGAGCAGTGCGATCAGGCTGAAATCGGTGTCGAGCGCCAGCAGCGCCAGCAGCGCGCCGATGCCGGCCGACGGCAGCGTCGACAGGATCGTCAGCGGGTGGGTGAAGCTCTCGTAGAGAATGCCGAGCACGATGTAGACGGCGAGGATGACGCCGAGCAGCAGCAGCGGCTGTTCGCCCTGCATCTTCTTCAGTTCGGCGCCGGCGTCGCCGAGCTTCGCCTGCACCGAGTTCGGCAGCATCACCTCGGCCAGCGCGCGGTCGATCGCCTTCATCGCATCGCCGAGCGTCACCCCTTCAGCGAGGCTGAAGCCGATGTCCTCGGAGGCGAACTGCCCCTCGTGCTGGATGCGGTCCGACGCGACCGAGTATTCGTAGTGGGCGAAGGCGGAGAGCGGCACGCGCCGGCCGGCGTCGGTGATGACGTAGACCTCGTCGAGCGAGTCCGGCGTCTCGGTCATCGACGGGTCGATCTCGAGTACGACGCGGTACTGGTTCAGCGCGTCGAACAGCGTTGCCACCTGGCGCTGGCTGAACGAGTTGTTGAGCACCTGCGTCACCGTGTCGACGTCGACGCCGAGCCGGCGCGCGGCGACGCGGTCGATCGATAGCTGCACCTGCAGCGCGCCCTCGTTGAAATTGCCGTCGACGTCGATCAGCTCCGGCAGTCGTTCCAGCGCGTGCGCCACGCGCGGTGTCCACTCGCGCAGCAGCGACAACTCGCTGGCCTGCAGCAGCAGCCGCTGCTCGGTGCCGCGGTTGCCGCGCATGCCGAGCGCGAGATCCTGCGCGATGAACATCATCAGCCGCGCACCCGGAACCGCCGGCGCCTTCGCGCGCAGCCGCTCCAGCACCCGCTGCGACGATTCGCGCTCGGCGCGGGGTTTCAGCCGGATCATCATGAAGGCGTTGTTGATGCCGCTGCCGCCACCGACGAAACCGACCACGTCGGCCACCGCCGGATCGCTGAGCAGGTACTGGCGGAAGGTTTCGAATTTCGGCTGCATCGCGAGATAGGAGAGGCTGTCGTCGCCGCGCGCGAACGCCATCAGCTGATCGGTCTGCTGCTCCGGCAGCAGGCTCTTCGGCACGATGACGTAGAGATAGACATTCAGGCAGACGACGGCGATCAGCAGCGCCAGCACCAGCCGCGCGTGGCGCAGTGCCCACTGCAGCGAGGTGGCGTAACCGCGCTGCAGCCGGGCGAAGAAGCGGGCGAACCAGCGCGTGCCGAACATCGGTTCCACCTGCTTGCGGCTCAGCAGGCGCGCGCACAGCGTCGGCGTCAGGCTCAGCGACACCAGCAGCGACAGCGCCATCGCCGCCACCAGCGTCAGCGAGAACTCGCGGAACAGGCGCTCGATGAAACCGCCCATGAACAGGATCGCGAGGAACACCACCATCAATGACAGGTTCATCGCCAGCAGCGTGAAGCCGACCTCGCGGCTGCCGCGCAGCGCGGCGCGCAGCGGCGAGGCGCCGGCGTCGATGTGGCGGCTGATGTTCTCCATGACGACGATGGCGTCGTCGACGACGAGCCCGGCGACGACGATCAGCGCCATCAGCGACAGGTTGTTCAGCGAGAAGCCGAATAAATAGATCAGCGCGAAGCTGCCGATCAGCGACACCGGCACCGCCAGCGTCGGGATCAGCGCCGCGCGCAGGTTGCCGAGGAACAGCAGCACGACGCCGACCACCAGCGCCACCGCGATCAGCAGCGTGTGCTCGGCCTCGCGCAGCGTGGCGCGGATGCCGGGCGTGCGGTCGGAGGTGACAGTCAGCTCGACGTCGGCCGGCAGCAGCGCGCGCAGCCCCGGCAGCTGCGCGCGGATGGCGTCGACCGTGGTGATGACGTTGGCGCCGGGCTGGCGGTTGACCTGCAGCACCACCGCCGGCTGGTGGTTGTGGAAACCGCTGGCGCGGCGGTTCTCGACGCTGTCGCTGACGATGGCGACGTCGCCGAGCCGCACCGGCTGCGTGTCCGGCTCGCTGACCAGCAGGCGGCGGTATTCGTCGGCCTTGCGCAGCTGGTCGTTGGCGCCGATCTGCCAGCGTAGCGCGCCCTGTTCCAGCTCGCCCTTCGGGCGCGGCGAGTTGGCGTCGCTGATCGCGCGCCGCACCTGATCGAGCGCGATGCCGTACTGGTTCAGCGCGCGCGGCTGCAGCTCGATGCGCACCGCCGGCAGCGAGCCGCCGCCGAGCTGCACCTCGCCGACCCCCTCGACCTGCGACAGCTTCTGCGCCAGCACCGACGCTGCCAGGTCGTACAGTTCGGAGGCGGCGCGCGTCGGCGACGACAGCGCCAGCACCATCACCGGTGTCTGCGACGGGTTCAGCTTGCGCGCCACCGGGTTGCCGGGCATGCCGCTCGGCAGGTCGTTGCGCACTGTGTTGATCGCCGCCTGCACCTCGCGCGCGGCGTCGTTGATGTCCTTGTCCAGCGCGAACTGCAGCACCACCTGCGTGTTGCCCTGGTTGCTCGCCGACCAGATCTGCGACAGGCCGCTGATGTTGCCGAAGCTGCGTTCGAGCGGCATCGCCACGCTCGACGCCATCGTCTCAGGGCTGGCGCCGGGCAGCGATGCGGTGACCTGGATGGTCGGAAAGTCGACCTGCGGCAGCGGCGCCACCGGCAGCAGCCGGTAGCCGAGCACGCCGGCCAGCAGCAGTGCCAGCGCCAGCAGCGCGCTGGCGACCGGCCGGGCGATGAACAGCCGGGACGGGTTCACCGCAACGGCTCCACGACGCTCACCTCACCGCCGCCGGAGCGCCGCTTCAGCCGATCGAAGAACAGATAGATGACCGGCGTCGTGAACAGCGTCAGCAGCTGGCTGACCAGCAGCCCGCCGACCATCGTCAGGCCGAGCGGCTGGCGCAGCTCGGCGCCGGAGCCGCTGGCGAACATCAGCGGAATGGCGCCGAACAGCGCCGCCAGCGTCGTCATCAGGATCGGCCGGAAACGCAGCAGCGCGGCCTGATGGATCGCCTGTTGCGGCGCCATGCCCTGGTTGCGTTCGGCGTCGAGCGCGAAGTCGATCATCATGATCGCGTTCTTCTTGACCAGACCGATCAGCAGGATGATGCCGATGATCGCGATCAGGTCGAGCGCGGTGCCCGACAGCAGCAGCGCCAGCAGCGCGCCGACCGCCGCCGACGGCAGCGTCGACAGGATCGTCACCGGGTGGATGAAGCTCTCGTAGAGGATGCCGAGCACGATGTACATGACGACGACGGCGGCAAGGATCAGCCACAGCGTGCTGTCGAGCGAGGCGCGGAACGCCTCGGCGGCGCCCTGGAAGCGCAGCTCCACCGATGGCGGCAGGCTGATCGCACTCGCCGTCCGCTCGATCAGTTCGACCGCTTCGCCGAGCGAGGCGCCCTCGCCGAGGTTGAACGACAGCGTCGCCGCCGGGAACTGGCCGATGTGGCTGATCACCAGCGGCGCCGCGCGTTCGCTGACGCGCACCAGCCCGGTCAGCGGCACCAGCGTGCCGTCGCTGCCGGCGACATGCAGTGCGCGCAGCGCGTCGAGCCCCTGCTGCAGCTGCGGGTTGGCCTCGATGACGACGCGGTACTGGCTGGTCTGCGTGAAGATCGTCGAGATCTGGCGCTGGCCGAAGGCGTCGTACAGCGCGTTGCCGATGGCGCCGACGCTGACGCCGAGGCGGCTGGCGCTGTCGCGGTCGATCTCCAGCCACAGCTGGCGGCCGGCGTTCTGCAGGTCGTTGTTGATGTCGGCCAGCGCCGATGCCTCGCGCAGCGCCTCGGTCAGGCGCTGTGTCCACTCGGCCAGCAGTTCGCTGTCGGGGCTGCTCAGCGTGAACTGGAACTGGGTGCGGCTGACCCGGTCCTCGATCGTCAGCTCCTGCACCGGCTGCATGTAGAGCGCGATGCCCGGCACGGCGGCGGCGCGCTCGCGCAGCCGCGCGATGATCTCGCTGGCGGTGGCGTCGCGCTCGCCGTGCGGCTTCAGGTTGATCAGCAGGCGGCCGTTGTTGATGGCGCTGTTGGTGCCGTCGACGCCGATGAACGACGACAGGCTCTCGACGTCGGGGTCGCGCAGCAGCTCGGTCGCGAGCGCCTGCTGGCGCTCGCTCATCGCCGCGAACGAGATCGACTGCGGCGCCTCGCTGATGCCCTGGATCAGGCCGGTGTCCTGCACCGGGAAGAAGCCCTTCGGCACCCATATATAGAGGAGGGCGGTCAGCAGCAGCGTGCCGACCGTCGCCAGCAGCATCAGCGGCTGGTGGCGCAGCACCCACTGCAGTGCGCGGTCGTACTGGTCGATGATGCGCGTCAGCCAGTCGTCGCCGTGCTCGGCCAGCGCATTCGGTTGCAGCAGTCGCGCCGACATCATCGGCGTCAGCGTCAGCGACACCAGCAGCGAGATCAGGATCGCCGTCGCCAGCGTGATGGCGAATTCGCGGAACAGCCGGCCGACCACGTCGGCCATGAACAGCAGCGGAATCAGTACCGCGATCAGCGAGAAGGTCAGCGAGATCAGCGTGAAGCCGATCTGCCGCGCGCCCTTGATGGCGGCCTGCAGCGGCGTTTCGCCTTTCTCCAGATGGCGGGCGATGTTCTCCAGCATGACGATGGCGTCGTCGACGACGAAGCCGGTGGCGATGGTCAGCGCCATCAGCGTCAGGTTGTTCAGCGAGAAGCCGGCCAGATACATGACGCCGAGCGTGCCGACCAGCGACAGCGGCACGGCGACGCTCGGAATCAGTGTCGCGCGCGCGTTGCGCAGGAACAGCAGCACCACCATGACGACGAGGCCGATCGCCAGCACCAGTTCGAACTGCACGTCGCGCACCGAGGCGCGAATGGTCTGCGTGCGGTCGGTCAGCAGCGCCACGTCGACGCTGGCCGGCAGCGTCGCCTGCAGCTGCGGCAGCAGCGCCTTGATGCGGTCGCCGACCTCGATGACGTTGGCGCCGGGCTGGCGCTGGATGTTGATCAGCACCGCCGGCATGTCGCCGGACCAGGCGGCGCGCTGGCGGTTCTCGGCGCCGTCGCTGATGGTGGCGATGTCGCCGAGCCGCAGCGGCGCGCCGTCGTTCCAGGCCAGGATCAGCTTGCGGTACTCGTCGACCGAGCGCAGCTGGTCGTTGGCGTCGAGCAGCACCTGCCGCACCGGGCCGTCGAAGTTGCCCTTCGGCTGATGCACGTTGGTGGCGGCGATGGCGTTGCGCACCGTCTCCAGCGTCAGGTCGTGCGAGGCCAGCGCGGCGGTGTCGATCTGCACGCGCACGGCCGGGCGCTGGCCGCCGCCGATGCTGACCAGACCGACGCCGGGCAGCTGCGCCAGCTTCTGCGCCACGCGCGTTTCGACCAGGTCGTGCAGCGCCGGCAGCGCCATCGTTTTCGACGTGACCGCCAGCGTCAGGATCGGCGTGTCGGCCGGGTTGACCTTGTTGTAGACCGGCGGTGACGGCAGGTCGTTGGGCAGCAGGCTCTCGGCACTGGAGATGGCGGCCTGCACGTCCTGCTCGGCGACGCCGAGCGGAATCTGCAGCGCGAACTGCAGCGTGATCACCGACGCGCCGGCGGCGCTGGTCGACGACAGCTGCTTGAGCCCCGGCATCTGCCCGAACTGGCGCTCCAGCGGCGCGGTCACCGCGCGCGTCATCACCTCCGGGCTGGCGCCGGGGTAGAAGGTCAGCACCTGGATGGTCGGGTAGTCGACCTGCGGCAGCGCCGACACCGGCAGCAGGCGCCAGCTGATCAGACCGGTCAGCAGCAGCGCCGCCATCAGCAGGATGGTGGCGACCGGCCGCTGGATGAACGGCTGCGACAGGTTCATGCGCCGGGCCCGCGCGGTGCTTGCCGGCCTTCGCCGGCACCGCTGTCGTCGCCCTCGGCGGCCACGCCATCGGTGTCGACGATGCGCACGTCGCCGCCGTCGCGCAGCCGGTCGAGCCCCTCCAGCACCACGCGGTCGCCCGGTTCCAGTCCATCGAGAATGGCGATGCGATCGCCGTGGCGCGCGCCGGTCCGGACGTTGCGCAGCCTGACCACGCTCTTGTCATCGGCGCTGCTGTCGATCAGATAGACGTAGTCGCCGATCGAGCCGTGCTGCACGGCGTCGATCGGCAGCGTGGTGGCCTCGGCCAGCGAGCCGAGCCGCAGCTGCACGTTGACGAACTGGTTCGGGAACAGGCGGCGGTCGCCGTTGGCGAACTCCGCCTTCAGTTGGATCGTGCCGGTGCTGGTGTCGATGCGGTTGTCGAGCGTGCGCAGCTCGCCGCTGGCGAGCGACGTCGCCGCGTCGCGATCGAGCGCCTCGACCACCAGCGGTCCGCCCGCGGCCTCCATCCGGGGCAACAGGCGCGGCAGGTCCGCCTCGGGCAGGTTGAACACGACGCCGATCGGATCGAGCTGGGTGATCACCACCAGCCCCTCGGTGTCGCCGGCGTTGATCAGGTTGCCGGCGTCGACCTTGCGCAGGCCGAGGCGGCCACTGATCGGCGCCGCGATCCGGGTGAACGACAGCTGCAGCCGCGCGTTGTCGACCCGCGCCTGATCGATCTTCAGCGTGCCGCGATACTGCCGCACCAGCGCCTCCTGATCGTCGAGCTCCTGACGCGCGATCGAGTCCTGCTCGAACAACCCCTGATAGAGCTTCAGCTTGTTCTCGGCGTTGCGCAGCAGCGCCTGATTCTGCTGTTGCTCACCCTCGGCCTCGGCCAGCGCGATGGCGTAGGGACGGGGGTCGATCTCGGCCAGCAGCGTGCCGGCCTTGACGTAATCGCCCTCGCGGAACAGCACGCGGGTCAGCTCGCCGTCGACGCGGCTGCGCACGGTGACGGTGTTCAGCGGCGTCACCGTGCCGAGCGCCGACAGCTCCACCGGCAGCTCCTCGCGTCTGGCGGTGACGATGCGCACCGGCACCGGTCCCGACCACGGCGACCGCGCACCGGGCGGTGCACCGGCCGGCGCGCTCGGCCACGCGAGCCAGATCGCCGCGCCGATCAGCACGACGGCAGCCGCGCCGGCGAGCGGATGACGGCGCAGCCACTGAGTGGCCTGTTGCCAGCGGCTGGCGCTGGGGGAGAGGGGTAACCGGGGGGGCTGATTCATCGGAACTCCATCGGAGAACGTGCCGCGGGCGCGTGAATATCCACACAACGCCAATGTTTTTAAGGAGATGGGAGCGGGCGGCGATTATACGGCGATACCTGTGCGGCGATATTACGTGGCCGTCGCGCGGCCGGTCGCGGCAGACCATGGAAAGAACGTGCAACCTCGGATCATGCGGGCAGAGATTCAGGCGCGCTCCGGTTCGCTTCGCTCCAGCCAGACGCGCAGCCCCAGTGTCAGCAGCGCCAGCAGCATCAACAGCGCGGCGGCGGTGAAGGCGCCGACCGAATTGTAATCCTGGTGCAGCAGCTCGACGTGCAGTGGCAGCGTCAACGTCTGTCCGCGAATCGTGCCCGACACCACCGACACCGCGCCGAACTCGCCGGCCGCGCGCGCCGTGGTCAGCGTGGCGCCGTACAGCAGCCCCCAGCGGATCTTCGGCAGCGTCACGTGCCAGAAGGCCTGCCAGCCGCCGGCGCCGAGCGTCACCGCCGCCAGCTCCTCGTCGTCGCCCTGTTCCTCCATCAGCGGTATCAGGTAGCGGGCGACGTAGGGGCAGGTCAGGAACAGCGTCGCCAGCACGATGCCGGGCCACGCGAACATCACCTGGATGTCGTGTGCCAGCAGCCAGCGGCCGACCGGGCTCTGACTGCCGTACAGCAGCAGGTAGGCGAGGCCGGCCACCACCGGCGACATCGCGAACGGCACGTCGATCAGCCGCAGCAGCAGCGAGCGGCCGCGAAAGCGGTAGTGGACGATGCACCACGCCAGCAGCGTGCCGAACACGACGTTGACCGGCACCACCAGCACCGTCACCAGCAGCGTCAGCGCGATCGCGTGGCGCATGTCGCGCTCGGCGAGATTGGCGAGCACCATCTCCCAGCCGCCGGCCAGCGCCTTGCTCAGCACCAGCGCCAGCGGCATCACCAGCACGAACAGCGCCAGCGCGATGCCGCCACCGAGCAGCAGCCGGTCGCTCCAGGTCGTCGCGCGCCGCATCGTCAGGTCTCCATGTCGCGACGCAGCCAGTGCGTCTGCAACCACTGCACCAGCGCCAGCAGCATCAGCGACGCGAACAGCACCACCGACGCGATCGCCGCTGCCGCCGGCGCGTTGTACTCCTGCAGCCGCACGAAGATCATCAGCGACGTCACTTCCGTTGCGTAGGGCATGTTGCCGGCGATGAAGATGATCGCGCCGAACTCGCCGAGGCTGCGGATCAGCGACAGCGCGGTGCCGATCGTCAGCGCCGGCGCAATCGTCGGCAGCGTCACGTGCAGGAATATCTGCCAGCGGCTGGCGCCGAGCGTGGTCGCGGCTTCTTCATATTCGCCGCTGACCTCTTCGAGCACCGGCTGCACCGCGCGCACGACGAACGGCAGGCTGGTGAAGATCATCGCGACGACGATGCCGCTCCAGGTGTACGAGACGCGGATACCCAGCGGCGCCAGCCACTGGCCGACCCAGCCGTTGCCGGCGTAGATGGCAGACAGCGTCAGCCCGGCCACCGCGGTCGGCAGCGCGAACGGCAGGTCGATCAGCGCGTCGAGCAGGCGCCGGCCCGGAAACCGGTAGCGCACCAGAATCCAGGCCAGCCACAGACCGATCAGCGCATTGAACAGCGAGGCCGTCAGCGCCGTGCCGAGCGTGACGCGGTAGCTGGTGACGACGCGCGGGTCGCTGATCGCGGCCCAGTAGTCGGCCCAGCTGAGCCGGGCCGAGGTCAGCAGCAGTGCGCACAGCGGCAGCAGGATGACGATGCTGATGAACAGAACGCTGATGCCGAGGCTCAGACCGAGCCCCGGCAGCGGGTGACGTCGCGGCACGAATCAGCGCTTGACCAGCTGGTCGAAGATGCCGTTGTTGTCGAAGTGGACCTTCTGGATCTTCTCCCACGAACCGAACACCGGCTCGATCGGCAACAGCTCGACCTGCGGGAACTGCGCGGCGTACTTCTTCTGCGCTGCGGCGTCGTGCACGCGGTAGTTGTGCTTGGCGAGAATTTCCTGCCCCTGCGGCGAGTAGAGGAACTGCAGGTAGGCGGTGGCGACGTCGCGGGTGTTGCGCTGGTCGACCACCTTGTCGACGACGGCGACCGGGAACTCGGCGAGGATGCTGGCGCCCGGCACGATCACCTCGTAGTCGTCGCTGCCGTACTCCTTGGCGATGCTCTTCACCTCCGATTCGAAGCTCAGCAGCACGTCGCCGAGGCCGCGCTCGGCGAAGCTGACGGTGGCGGCGCGGCCGCCGGTGTCGAACACGGCGACATTGCCGAGGAACTGCTTGATGAAGTCGCGGATCTTCGCCTCGTCACCGTTGAACTGCTTGTTGGCGTAGAGCCAGGCGGCGAGATAGGTGTAGCGGCCGTTGCCGGAGGTCTTCGGGTTCGGGAACACCAGCTTGACGTCGCTGCGCGCCAGATCGGCCCAGCTCTTGATCCCTTTCGGGTTGCCCTTGCGAACGAGGAACGCCGTGGTCGAGTAGAACGGCGAGCTGTTGTTGGCGAACTGCTTCTGCCACTCCTTGCCGATCAGGTTGCCGTTGTCGTGCAGCACCTGCACGTCGGTGACCTGGTTGAAGGTGACGACATCGGCCTTCAGCCCCTGCAGGATCGCCTGCGCCTGTTTCGACGAACCGGCGTGCGACTGGTCGATCTGCACCGTCTTGCCGCTCTTGTTTTTCCAGACCTGCTGGAAGGCCGGATTGATCTCGGCGAACAGCTCGCGCGAAACGTCGTAGGAGGCGTTCAGTATCGTCGTGTCCTGGGCCAGGGCGCCGACCGGAGCCAGCAGCAGTGCCGCGGTGGCGGCGAGTAGTTTTTTGCGCAGCATGATTTTCCCCGTGACTTCCGGTTTTTGATATTGGTGATGTTGGCCGATAAATCGGCATCGCAGGCAACGCTACTGGAGAAGATGGGGCGCGATCCAACGATATAAAACGAATTAGTTATCAATGGTTGTGAAATGGGCGGGTTGTGAAATGGGCGCGCCCGGTGCCGGCGGCGTCGCGCGCGTCACAGCATGCCGTAGAGCTTGAGCCGGTGGCGCAGGATGTTGCGGCTGATGCCGAGCAGGCGCGCCGCCTGCAGCTGGTTCTGCTGGCAGTAGTCGAACGCGCAGCGAATCATGCGCCGCTCCAGCTCGGCGTAGAGCGCGTCGCCGCCGCGTTCGAAGATGCCGATCATCGCGCGCTCGTAGGGCTGGTCGGAATCGGCGATGTCCTCGGCCAGCCGGTGCGGCGCGGTCGCGAGGTGTTCGCCGTCGATCGCGTGCAGCCGATACTCCGGCAGGTGCAGGTCGGCGGCCTGGATGACGTTGTCGCTGTGAATCAGCAGCGAGTGGTGAATGACGTTTTCCAGCTCGCGGATGTTGCCCGGCCACGGGTAGTCAAGCAGCGCCTGACGCGCGGCAACCGTCAGCGCCGGCACCGCTATCGACAGCTGCGCGGCGTAGCGCGCGCTGAAGTGTTCGGCCAGCGGCACGATGTCGCCGCGGCGTTCGCGCAGCGGCGGCACCTGCACCTGCGCGACGTTGAGCCGGTAGTAGAGATCCTCGCGGAAGCGGCCGCCGCGCACTGCTTCGGCCAGGTTGACGTTGGTGGCCGCCACCAGCCGGATGTCGATTGGAATCGACACGCGGCCGCCGACGCGGTTGATCTCGCGCTCCTGCAGCACGCGCAGCAGCTTGACCTGCGTCGCCGGCGGCAGGTCGCCGATCTCGTCGAGGAACAGCGTGCCGCCGCTGGCGATCTCGAACCAGCCCTTCTTCTGCAGCACGGCGCCGGTGAAGGCGCCCTTCTCGTGGCCGAACAGTTCGCTCTCGACCAGCTGCTCCGGCAGCGCGGCGCAGTTGACGGCGATGAACGGGCCGCTGCTGCGGCCGCTGAGGTGGTGCAGCCGGCGCGCCACCAGCTCCTTGCCGGTGCCGGTCTCGCCGATGATCAGCACGCTGGCGTCGCTCGGCGCCAGCCGCATCAGGCGGTCGTGCAGTGCGCGCGAGCGCGCGTCCTCGAACACCAGTGCCGTGGCGCGGATGCTGCGGGTGTAGGCGCCGGGATTGTTGAACGAGATGAACCGGTCCGACTGGGTATCGGAGCGCTGATCTCCTAGGTGCCTGGTATCAAACGATGGATCGAGGATGTCGCTCATTCGTTCTGCTCACTTGTCCGGAGTCGGCACCAGCCGCCCGGACCGGAAAGGCTGTTGCTGTCGATGCGTGCGCGCCGAGGGCAAAAGACAGAAGCTCTTGTGCCGGGCGCATCGGTTGCGCCGCGCCGGACGGAGATCGCTGCCATTCAGCGAGCCTGATGATGTGCGGTCACGCTATCACCGGCTTTGCAGCAGTCGAAACAAGAAAAACTCAGATAGATATTCGCTGCGAGGGATTCGCGCCGGCGGGTGCGGCGCCGGCGCCGTGCCGCCATTCCGCGTGCGGCGCGCCGAACAGTTCGCCCTGCGCCCGGGTGATGCCGATCTTCTCGATCGCGAGGCGCAGCCTGTCGCTGTCGACGCCGGTGGCGATCATGTCGACGCCGTGGTCGCGGGCTGCCGCCACCGCGTAGCTCAGCAGTTCGCGATGGCGCGGCGACAGCAGCGCGGCGTCGAGCGCGGTGCGGTCGATCTTGATCAGGTCCGGCGACAGCGCCAGCACGCGGCCGATGTGCAGGTGGTTGCGCCCGAAGGCGTCGATGGCGACGCGATAGCCGCGCGTCTGCCAGGCGCCGATGGCATTGCGCAGGTGCAGGCGGTCGCGCACCGGAAATTCGACCAGCTCCAGCACGAAGCTGGACGGCGCCAGGCCGCAGCCGCGCAGGATCTCCTCGAACACGCGGCCGTGATCGGCGCTGACCGTCAGCAGGTGTTCGAGGTGGACGTTGAGGTGCAGCGCGCCCTGGTAGTGCGCCGTGCCGCCCTCCTGGATCAGGAAGTTGAGCGCGTGCAGCGTGCGGCTGAGGCGGTCGATATGGATGATGTCGGCGCGATCGGTCGCCGCCGGCTGCGCCGGCGTGCCGACCAGCAGCGGCTTGCAGAAGCGCGCACCGTTGCCGCTCTGCAGTTGCAGCAGCGCTTCGCTGCCGACCGCCTCGTCGCTGGCGAGATCGACGATCGGCTCGAACAGGCTGTCGAGGCTGAAGCCGGCGTAGCGGGCGTTGATGCGATCGCCGGCGATGAACAGCGGCAGATCGTCGCTGGTCTGGTAGCCGTCGCGCTGGAAATAGTTGTGGTTCAGGTAGACCAGCAGATGTTTCACGACTTCTGCACGGCTCATGGTTACTCCGGGTATCGATGGTGAGCAGTGCCTGGCTGCTGCTGAAACGGATTGCCGGCGCGGTCGGCGGCGTCGGCACGGGCGTGAATTCTGTTGGTGAAATCCGCGGCTGTAAATTCGCTGCTTCTATGGAGTTTTCATATCGTTATCTGGCGCCGGCGGCGTGTCGGCGCACTGTTTGCTGGCCAGCAGCCCGGTGGCAGTAACTGTTGCTGTGGCAGCAGTTGCGGTTGCCGACGCCCGCATCGGCGTGCGGCCGCATGACCGCGTGCGCCGTTGTGCCGGCGCTGCGCCGCGCGATTCGCCGCGGCGAGTCGATTCGGCGAGCGGCCGCTGTTGGTATGGTGGCTGCTATGGGAAATGCGCGGGCGTATCGGCATCGACCGCCGACCGCCAGGGAAACCGTTCGAGCAAGGTTCCGGGAGTAGACGATGACAACAAGAACGTATCTGCAGCCTTCGCGCACACCGGCCACGCTGTGGTATTCGCGCAGTTCGGTGCCGACGCCGCTCGGCATCGCCGCGCAGCTCGGCTGGCTGCAGCAGGAGTTCGCCGCCGAGGGTATTTCGGTGCGCTCGCTGCAGCAGAGCGCCGATCCTCTGCTGCGCGAGAGCCATGTCGATCACCACCTGCCCGACAGCTTTCGCCAGGGCGGCAGCGTGCCGGCGCTGTGGGCCTGTTCCGCCGGCGCCGACACGCGCCTGATTGGCCTGACCTGGACCGAGGAGTTCCAGGCGGTGCTGAGCCGGCGAGGTTCCGGCATCGACAACGCACAGCAGTTGCGCGGCCGCCGCCTCGGCCTGCCGTCGCGCCCGCACGAGCGCATCGACATGGCGCGCGCCACCGCACTGCGCGGCTACCTGACGCTGCTCGATGCCGAGGGCATCGGTTACAGCGAGGTGCAGCTGGTCGATGTCGGAACGGTGCCGGTGACAGCCAGCGAGCTGCCGATCGGCAGCCGCGCCTCCACCGCCTGGGCCAGCACGCCGGCCGGCCACCTGACCCGGCGCGACTACCGCGCCGACGTGCTGGCGCTGCTGCGCGGCGAGGTCGATGCGATCTACGTCAAGGGCGTGCGCGGCATCGAGGTGGCGCGGTTGCTCGGCGAACAGCTGCAGGTGGCGGTCGACATCGGCGGCCATCCCGACATCCATGTCCGCAGCAACAATTCGACGCCGCGGCCGCTGACGATCAGCGCGTCGACGCTGGAACAGTATCCGGACCACGCCGTGCGTTTCCTGCGGCGCGTGGTCGAGGCCGGCGACTGGGCCGAGGCGCATCCGAAGGAGACGGTCGCGCTGCTCGGGCGCGAAACCGGTTCGGTCGACGAGTGGGTCAGCTACGCCTACGGCGTCGAGGTGCACCGCTACCTGCACACCGATCTGGCCGACTACGCGCTGTCGGCGCTCGACGATTTCAAGAACTTCCTGTTCCGGTGGGGTTTTCTGCCGTACAACTTCAATCTCGGTCGCTGGGTCGATTTCGCTCCGCTGGAGACGGTGCGGCGGCAGCGGCACCAGCGCATCGCCTGAATCCGCTGCCGCGTCGCCGCCGTCCATCGGGCGCGGCGACAACTGTTTCCGCGCGAACACATCGATAGCAGCCGGCTGTTGCTATCTGGCCAGCAGCGCCGCGCATTCGCCATTTTTCGCGTCAAATTCGCTGGAACGACTCTTGCTCTGCCCCCGGGGATGAAAAAGTCAGGAGGACTTTTTCAGCGGTTTCTTTGGGAAGTGGAGTTCGACGTGTTCATCGAAACGATTGCCGCGCGGCGCCGCGGTCGCCACTGCGCCGGCCTGCTGTTGCTCGGCGCGCTGCTGGCCGGTTGCGGCGCCGACAGACCGGCGGCGGCGCGCGGCGCCGGTTCGCCGCCGGTGCCGGTCGTCACCGGCGCGGTCGGCAGCGGTTCGCTGACCGTCTATCTCGACGCGCTCGGCACCGTCACGCCATCGAGCAGCGTGCTGGTGCGCAGCCGCGTCGACGGCCAGCTGCAGCGCCTGCATTTCAGCGAAGGGCAGCTGGTGCGCGCCGGCGAGCTGCTGGCCGAGATCGACCCGCGGCCGTTCCAGGTGCAGCTGGCGCAGACGCGCGGCCAGCTCGCCCGCGACGAGGCTGTGTTGCGCGGCGCGCGTGTCGATCTGGCGCGCTATCGCGAGCTGTGGCAGCAGGATTCGATCGCGCGCCAGCGCGTCGAGAGCCAGGAGGCGCTGGTCGCGCAGTACGAGGGCGCGGTGGAGGCGGGGCGCGGGCTGGTCGATAACGCGCGGCTGCAGCTCGAATACGCGGCGATCATGGCGCCGATCGGCGGCCGCGTCGGCCTGCGTCAGGTCGATGCCGGCAACGTCATCCGCGCCGCCGACAGCCAGGGGCTGGTGCTGATCACGCAGCTGCAGCCGATCCAGGTGGTGTTCACGCTGCCGGAGGATTCGCTGCCGCGGCTGTTGCCGCGACTGCAGCAGGGCGAGCGGTTGATCGTCGAGGCCTACGACCGCGGCTTCAGCCGCCGCCTCGCCAGCGGCGCGCTGGTCAGCGTCGACAACCAGATCGACGCCAGTACCGGCAGCGTGCGGCTGAAGGCGCAGTTCGACAACGGCGACCACGCGCTGTTTCCGAACCAGTTCGTCAACGTCCGCCTGGCGCTGGAGACGCTGAGCGACGCCGTGCTGGCGCCGGCCGCCGCGATCCAGCGCGGCAACCGCGGCGAGTTCGTCTACGCCGTCGACGGCGACGCCAGCGTGCGGCTGCAGCCGGTGAAACTCGGCGCCGTCGATGGCGACCGCGTCGTCGTCACCGATGGTCTGGTGGCGGGCGATGTCGTCGTCGTCGAGGGTGTCGACCGGCTGCGTGCCGGCGCCCGCGTCTCCCCGGTGAAAAGTGCGCCGATGAAAAGTACGCCGGGCGGCGACGATACGCCGCCGGCGGCGCGCACCGCCGCGCGCTGATCCGGCCCGATGAATCCGTCGCGCATTTTCATCGAGCGGCCGGTGGCGACACTGCTGCTGATGCTGGCGCTGCTGATCGCCGGCAGCGTCGCCTACCGGCTGCTGCCGACGGCGGCGCTGCCGGAGGTCGACTTCCCGACGATCCAGGTGACGACGCGCTACCCCGGCGCCAGCCCCGAGGTGATGGCGGCGGCCGTCACCGCGCCGCTGGAGCGGCAGTTCGGGCTGATGGCCGGGTTGACACAGATGTCGTCGACCAGCTCGGCCGGCGTCGCCGTCGTCACGCTGCAGTTCGCGCTCGACATGCCGCTGGAGATCGCCGAGCAGACGGTGCA
>CAZEVP010000035.1:0-32576 GCA_964515735.1 uncultured Verrucomicrobiaceae bacterium
GCCACTACTTCGTCCCGTGGCGCTATCTGACCGACCACTACGTCATCCATCACCAGCGTCTCGGTTATCCACGCAATCCGCCGCGCTACTACGGCGCCGGCGAATGGGCGCTGGCCACTTGGTGGGAGCGGCGCAGCGGGGAGCGTCTGTCCGACCGCTCGCGACCGTGACCGACATGCTGAAAAACCCGGGAAACCGTTATCTGCAGCCCGTTGCTGCACCACCCGTCAACAGGAGAAAGATGTTCATGCTTTACAACGACACCCACTCATTGCCGATCCCGGGGTTTGCGTTGCGCCGCGAAAAACTGAAATGGCCGCTGGCGCTGCTGCTGTCGGCCGCGGCCGGTGGAGCGCTGGCGCAGCAGGGCGGCGACGGCACCAAATCGCTGCGACTGTCGACGGTGATCGTCACGTCGCAGAAGCGCGAGGAGGCGGTGCAGGAGATTCCAGTGACGCTGAACGTGCTCGGCGGTGACAAGTTCCAGAAGGAGGAGATCGGCACGTCGGCGCAGGAGGTGGTGAACTACATCCCGAACGCCTCGGCGTTCGGCTCCAACCACGGCAAGCCGCGCTGGTGGATCCGCGGCATCGGCACCGGCAACCCGCAGCCGGACGCCACCAGCCCGATCGGCGTCTATCACGACGACGTCTACATCGCCAACTCGGAGTACACCGGCCTGCCGGTCTTCGATCTCGAACGGGTCGAGATACTGAGCGGCCCGCAGGGCACGCTGTGGGGCAAGAACACCACTGGCGGCGCCATCAACATCATTTCGAAGCAGCCGCGCTTCCGCCAGGACGGCTACCTGAAATTCACCTACGGCAGCGACGAATTCAAGGTGGCCGAAGGTGCGGTCGGCGGCGGCCTGATCGACGAGAAACTGGCCGGGCGGCTGTCGTTCCACCAGGACAAGATCGGCCCGCAGTACCGCAACATCACCACCGGCGGCCGCGAGGGCACGGTGCAGGACCGCGTCGTGCGCGGCCAGCTGCTGGCGGTGTTCACGCCCGATCTGACGGCGACGCTGAACCTGCACAACCGCGTCTACGAGACCGCCGGCCGTTCGCCGAGCGGTTCGGTGCGCAACCCCGGCACCGACTACTACTGGCCGCTGATCGAGCGCAACCCGCGCAACGACGTCATCGAGGGGCCGGACGGCACCCACACCAACCAGGGCCAGCTCGAACAGAACGGCGCCAACCTGCGCCTGCGCTGGAACCTGGACAGCGGCCACGAGCTGACCTCGATCACCGCCTACGACACGTTCCGCAACTGGTCGATCGCGGCGCCGGGCGAACTCTCCGCCAACGCCACCGACAACCAGAACGAGGAGTACCAGTTCAGCCAGGAGGTGCGGCTGACGTCGCCGCGCGCCGACCGTTTCAACTGGATCGCCGGTTTCCACTACTTCACCAACGAGTACGAGCGCCAGCTCTACACCGCGACGTTCGCCGGGCTGCCGCAGCCGACCGGCAGGAACTCCGCGGCGAACCGGCTGGTCGACGCCAGCTACACGTTCGATTCGGAGAGCTACGCGCTGTTCCTGAGCACGACCTACAACTTCACCGACAGCGTCTACCTGACCACCGGCCTGCGTTTCACCAACGAGAACAAGACGGTCAAGGCGTACCGGACCACGTGGGGCGCCGACACGACCTTCGGCGACCAGATCGACTGGCTGCGCACGGTCAATCTCGGCAGCGTGCTGAGCGGCGCCAGCAACACGTTCACCTATGCCGACGCCAACCACGACGAAACCTGGGATGCGGTCACCTGGGACATCACGCCGACCTGGCGGATCGATCCGAACAAGCGGGTCTACCTGCGCTATGCGCGCGGCATCAAGGCGGGCGGCTTCAACACCAACATCACGCGCGCCGACCAGCTCCGGGTGCTCGATCCGGAGACGCTCGACTCGCTGGAGACGGGTTTCAAGTCCGAGCTGTTCGACAACCGGCTGTTCCTCAACGCATCGCTGTTCGGCTACATCTTCAAGGATGCGCAGGTCAACATCTCCGGCCCCTACGGCGCGCCGAATATCGACACCGGCGTGCAGGACAACCTCAGCGTGCTGCAGAACATTCCGAAGGGCAAAGGTTACGGCGCGGAGGTGACGGTGCAGGCGCTGGTGACCGAAAACCTGAGCGTCAACGCCAACCTCGGTCTGCTGCGCACCGAGTTCGACCGCTTCAACGTCGAGGACACCAGCACCTGGCTCTCCGGCAGCGAGTTCGTCCGCTCGCCGCACGCCACCGCGCTGCTGCAGGCCGACTACCGCATTCCGTTCAACAACGGCAACACGGTGATCCTCAGCGGCGACTGGCGCTTCCAGGACCGGCAGTTCTTCTACGTCAACAACCAGGACAACCCGCTGCTGCAGCAGAAGGCCTACGCGCTGGTCAATTTCCGCGTCGCCTTCGAGACGGAGGGTGCCAAGGATCTGGTGACGCTGTCGCTGAACAACGCGTTCGACAAGGAGCACTACGTGCACGGCTCGGTGGTCAGCCAGTCGGCATCGGTCAACGGCTGGGGACGCACCGAAGGACCGGAGCGCAACTGGCTGGTCAGCTACATCCGGCGCTGGTAAGCGCCTTCGACGGGAGGAAAGAGCAATGACGATCACTTTGGAAACATTCTCGAACGACGTGCGCGAGCTGCTGCTAGCGAACCCCGGCGTCGACGGCCGCGAGCAGGTGCGCGAGCTGTTGCAGCGGGTGCTGGTCGACGCGGCGTTCACCGATCAATACGTGCGCGACGACCAGCCGCAGCGCACGGTGCTGTACCACGACCCCGACCTCGGCTTCGCGATCCTCGCGCACGTCTATCACGAGGCCAAGCAGACCAAGCCGCACGATCACGGCGTGTCGTGGGCGATCTACGGCCAGGTGGCGGGCGAGAGCCTGATCCAGGACTGGGAGATCGTCGAGCAGGCCAGCGACGAGGTGCCCGGCAAGGTGCGGCAGAAGGGGGCGCGCAAGCTGACGCCCGGTTTCGCGATCACCTACAACGAAGGCGACATCCACTCGCCGAGCCGGCAGGGGCCGGCCAAGCTGATCCGCATCGAGGGTCGGCACGTGCAGGAGAAGGAGCGGTTCAGCTGGAGCATCGTCGACTGACGTCGGGGCGCGCGCCCCGACACCGGCTTCACAACGGCAAGTAAATCCATTTCGGATCAAGTAAATCCATCTCGGATGAGGAGCGGCAATCATGAGCATCGTTCACGACAGCAGAGAGCAGCGCGAGCAGGTTTCGTCGCTGTGGTACACCCGTTGCGCGGTGCCCACCGCGTCGAGTCTGGCCTTTCAGCAGAACTGGCTGCAGCAGTCGTTCGCCGCCATCGACATCACGCTCGATTCGGTGCGCGCGTCGGAAGACGACGCGATCCGCGCGAGCCACTACGACAACAGCCTGCCGAACCAGTTTCGCGAGGGCGGCAACGTGCCGGCGATCTGGGCGAAATCGATCGGGCAGCCGACCGTCGTCGTCGGCATCACCTGGGTCGAGGAGTTCCAGGCCATCGTCGTGCGCGCCGATTCGCCATTGGCGAGCGCGGCCGATCTGCGCGGCCGCCGCCTCGGGCTGCCGAAGCAGCAGGGCAGCGAGCTGGTCGACCACGGCCGCGCCAGCGCGCTGCACGGCTTCGTCACGACGCTGGAAGTGGCCGGCATCGCCACCGACGAGGTGCAGTTCGTCGACGTCGTCGCGCCGCGGACCGACATTCGCGAGGACAGCGCCACCGGCGTGCTGTCCGACGGCAGAGAGGGGCGGCGCTCGGTGCTCGACGCGCTGCGCGACGGCGAGGTCGATGCCGCCTACATCAAGGGTCCGGGCGCGATCAAGAGCATTCGCAAGCACGGCCTGAAGGTGCTGTTCGAGATCAGCGCCCACCCCGATCGACAGCTGCACGTCAACAACGCGGTGCCGCGTCCGATCACGGCCGACCGCGAGCTGCTGGCGACGCGCCCGGACCTGATCGTGCGCTACCTGACCGTGCTGCTGCGCACCGGCCACTGGGCGGCGAGCCATCCGCGCGAGGCGCTGGAACTGGTCGCCCACGAGACGCGCAGCGCGGTCGAGGACGCGGCGGTGGCCTACGGCCCGAAGCTGCACGAGCATCTGGTTCCGACGCTGGACGCCGACGTCGTCGCCGGTCTCGAACGGCAGAAGAATTTCCTGTTCAAGTGGGGCTTCCTGCCGAACGACTTCGATTTCGCCGACTGGATCGTCTACGAACCGTTGCAGGAAGCGCAGCGACTGCTGGCGGAAGAAGAGGGCGGTGCCGTTCTGGCGAAGGTCGCGTCGTGAATCTGTTGGGACATCTCTGAAAAACGCGCTTCTCCCCTCTCCCTTCAGGGAGAGGGGACTCGATCAGAGATTCCTTTGCAAATGGGAGGATTTGAAATGAGCATGAGACTGCTGTGGCGCTATGGCGACGACAACCGCCATCCGCCGGAGATTCTGGCACGGGCGCTGGATCACCTCGGTTACACCGGCTACCTGCTGGCGATCGGCGCCGGCGGCGCCGACATGTGGACGACGGCCGCCGCGCTGGCGCAACACACCGAGCGCGTCAAGTTCCTGGTCGCCGCCTACGCCGGCGTCACCTCGCCGCTGCAGTTGGCGTCGCAGGCGGCGACACTGGACAAACTGTCGAAGGGGCGGCTGCTGATCAACGCGATTCTCGGCGAGACGCGGATCGCGCTGGCGCACGGGCTGTTCCTCGAACACGACACGCGCTACGCGATGGCGGCGGAGTACTGGGATCTGTTCCGGCGGCTGTTCAGCGGCGAGCAGATCACCGTCGACGGCCAGTACATCAAGGCGCGCGGCGCGCAGCTGCAGGTCGAGAGCGTGCAGAAGCCGCACCCGGAGCTGTTCTTCGCCGGCTCGTCGGAACCGGCGCTCGATCTCGCTGCACAACAGATGCAGACCTATCTGACCTGGGGCGAGCCGCTGGAGATGGCGGCCGAGAAGATTCAGAAGGTCAAGATCAAGGCCGATGCGCTCGGCCGCAAACTGAACTATGGAATCCGGCTGCACCTGATCGTGCGCGATACCGACGAAGAGGCCTGGGCCGAGACGCAGCGCATCTATGATCGCTTCGACAAGGAGAAGATCGAGGTGGCGCTGAAGGTGCGGGCCTCCTCCGATTCGGTCGGCGTGCAGCGCACCACACAACTGGTGCAGAACAAGAAGGTCGGCAAACACGCGCGTGATTTCGAGATTGCGCCGAACCTGTGGGCCGGCTACACGCTGACCGGCAAGGGGCCGGGCACCGCCCTGGTCGGATCGCCGCAGACCGTCGCCGACCGCCTGTTGGAGTATTACAACGCCGGTATCGATACCTACATCCTTTCCGGCGCCCCGCGTCTCGACGAGGCGTTCCGCGTCGCCGAGCAGGTGTTCCCGCTGCTGCCGTTCGAGGTCGACCGGCCGGTATCCCGGCAGCGCGATCGCGCACTGCGCGCGATCCTCGACACCCGCGATCTGGCGGCGAGCTGACCGCAACGGCACCACCCCGCAGGGATTCCGCGCCAACGGTGGAATCCCTGCGCTCATTTTCAGTCCCGAAAGGAGAAGCATTGGATACACGTCGACAGCCGATGACCGCGCTCGCGAACGACGGGCAACTGGTCATCGGTCACTTCATGCTGCTCGCGGTCGTCGCCGGCATCAGCGTCGGGCTGGGGCGGGTGCTGACGACGCTGTACGCGCTCGAGCTCGGCGCCAGCAACGCGCAGATCGGCTACATCGCCGCGTTCGAAACCTTCGGCAAGCTGATCGTGACGATGCCGGCCGGTTTCATCATCGCGCACTACGGTGCGAGGCGGGTCTACGCGTTGGCGAGCCTGTTCCCGATGCTGATCACCTGCCTGATCCCGTGGACCACGGCCTGGTGGATGGTGGCGGGTGCGCGCGGGCTGATCAGCCTGGCGATTCCGTTCCGCACCGTGTCGATGAACAGCTCGTTTCTGCAGCAGCTGAAATACCTCGGCTCGGCCAGGGCCGGCTGGTATCGCGGCTCGCAGTCATTCGGCACGCTGATCCTCGGGCCGTTCCTGGCGACGCTGGTGATCGGCCATTTCAGTTTCCTGTGGAGCTTCATGCTGATCGCGCTGCTGTTCGCGCTGATGGCGGCGTTCGGCAGCAACGTGCTGCCCGGCGAGAGTGGCGATGACGGCGCGGTCGAGCACAAGAGCGATGCGGCCGCGAGTGCGCCGCCGTCGCAGGGCATGTGGCAGCAGGTGCGCGAGCTGTGGCGCGTGCGCGAGGTGCGCGACAGCTGCACGATGGAGTTCGTCAACAGCGCCACCTCGCAGGTGTTCACGACCTTCGTGCTGGTGCTGGCGCTGACCGTGGCGAAGCTGCCGCAGTCGCTGGCGATCACGCTGATCACGGTGCAGGGCATCACCACCGTGCTGGCCTCGTTCGGCCTCGGCCATCTGCTGAACCTGTTCACGCCAGGCCGGGTGCAGTGGCTCAGCGTGCTGCTCTCCGTCGCCGGTCTGGCGCTGCTCGGCAGTACGACCGCCTATCCGCTGCTGGTACTGGGCACGGTGCTGCTGTGTTGCGGCTCGGCGCTGATCGGGCTGTCGCGCACGCTGCGGCTGAGCCAGCTCGCCGGCGACAAGCGCAAGATCGCCGGCATCTTCAACCTCAGCAACATGGGCGGATCGTTCGTCGGCGCCATCGGCGGCGGACTGCTCGGCGAACTGCTGGGGCTGCAGGGGCTGTTCCTGATCTGGATTCCGATCTTCGTGCTGACCAGCTGCTGGGTGCAGCGCGGCCGGCGCGATGGTTCCGAACGCTGATCGCGGTGCCGTTGCGCGGCGGAAAACTCAGGGGCCTTCGATGAGCCGCCGCGCGAGGTTGCGGGCGTGGACGCGCAGCTCCGGCACAGCGGTCGCCTCCCAGTAGCGGGCGCGCAGCATCGGGCCGATGTAGTGGAGCCCGTCGACGGCGCGGCCGTCGCGGCCGATCACACGGCTGTCGTCGTCGACGTCGATGCCCATCTTCAGCGCGTCGGCGCGCAGGTAGCCGTCGTCGCGCAGCTGCGCGATCAGCGGCGCTGTCGCGGCGTCGATGTCGTAGTTCGGGCCGGTGCAGTTGATCGCGGCGGCGGCATCGACGATGCGCAGGTCGCCGCCGCGCTCGCGGATCTCGACGCGGACGCCGTCGTGCTGGCGCTGCACGCTGCGAATGCGGCCGGCCACTACCTGCAGCTGGCCTCGCCGCAGCATGGCGTGCAGGCGTTGCGCCGCCAGCGGTGCGAGCCGGTGGCGATGGATGTCCCAGTAGCCGGCGAGGTGGCGCAGGAACTGCCGCCGCTGTGC
The DNA here is from genome assembly GCA_964515735.1 of uncultured Verrucomicrobiaceae bacterium. Taxonomy (GTDB): domain Bacteria; phylum Pseudomonadota; class Gammaproteobacteria; order Pseudomonadales; family CAMLJR01; genus CAMLJR01. The sequence continues at coordinate 7,338 of CAZEVP010000035.1, forward strand.
CGACGGCAGCCGCTGCCACAGTTCCGGCGTGTACGGCCGCAGTTCGTTGATGACGTCGCGCCAGTTGCCGTCGGCGCGGCGTGCCACCTCCGCGCGGATTGCCCGCAGATGGGCGCGCGCGGTTGGCGCGATCGCCTGCAGATAGGCGGGGAAAGCGCTCGCCGGCGGCGGCTGCGGCCGCGTGCGGTGCGCGCGCGGCAGGTGGCCGCGCCGCGACACCATCAGCAGCCTGCAGTCGTCGTTGCGACTGGTCAGCCGGAATGCGGTGTCGATCGCGGTCAGGCCGCTGCCGACGATCAGCACCGGCCGGCCGCCATCGATCGCCGCGATCGTCTGCGGGTTCCAGCCGTCGCCGACCAGATGGTCGGCGACGGACGCATCGAGCCGGTTGCTGCCGGAATAACCGAGCGCCAGCACGACGCGGTCGGCGCTCACGCGGCTGCGGTCGGCGAGTTCGATCTCGAAGCGGTGCGAGCCATTGAGACGAAATGAATCATTGGCACGAGATGAATTGCCGCGCCGGATCGCGACCGCCTCGCCGTGCAGGCGCGTCAGCGTTCGCGGGCGCTCGCGCTCGGCCTGCTGCAGCGTGCGTTCGAGGTAGTCGCCGTAGATGCGCCGCGACACGAACGAGCCGGCGTTGATCGACGGGTCGATGGCGCGGCAGTAGTCGAGAAAATGGTTCGGTTCGTCGGCCAGCGCGCTCATGTTGCCGACCGGCACGTTCAGCAGCAGGTTGTCGTCCGACGTCGAGTAGGCGAGGCCGCGCGCCATCCGCGTGCGCCGTTCGATCAGCAGCAGCCGCAGCGGGTGGCCGCCCGCCGCGCGCAGAAGATGAACGGCGGTCAGTGCGCCGCTGAAACCGGCGCCGACGATGACCAGCGTCATCGCGGCGTCACTGTGCGCATCACTCATCGGAATCCCGGTGGTTCTGGTTCAAAGGGCCGGGATTATCGGCAGCCGGTCACCGGGCCCGCCACCGGGTATAGCCATCAGGAGGGGCGGATCGCGGCAAACGGTGCGCGTCGCGGCGATGGCGCCTGCGTGCTGGACGATTTGCCGGCGGCTGGCTGCATTGCCTGTCTATGAATCTGAGTTGCCGGTGTTCCGGCTGTTGATCGGGCAACACTTTTGCGCCGTAACTGCTGTCGATGAGGCAGGCAAGACAACAGCCGCAGCGCCCGCGAACCGCACGGAGAGCCCTTTCTGCGCAGGTTCCGGTGCGATGGCGCGGTTGGTGTGATTCGTGCTCGCGTCGCTGCGACTGTTTTTGATACTGGAGTGACGTTATGAATCGACGACTCGATGATGCAGGACTCGACCTGCTGTTTCGCAAGGCCCATTCGATCCACAAATTCGACGACCGCCCGGTGACGGATGCCGTCGTGCGCGAGCTGTACGAGCTGCTGAAGCTCGGCCCGACCGGCTTCAACGCGCAGCCGGCGCGCTATCTGTTCATCCGCTCGCCGCAGGCGAAGCAGCGGCTGGCGCCGGCGCTGTCGTCCGGCAACCGCGACAAGACGCTGGCGGCGCCACTGAACGTGATCGTGGCGTGGGACAGCCGCTTTCACGAGTACCTGCCGCAGCAGTTCCTCTCCTACGATGCGAAATCGTTCTTCGACAAGGCGCCGGACTGGATCGAGCCGACCGCAAAAACCAACGCCACGCTGCAGGCGGCCTATCTGATTCTGGCCGCACGCGCATTGGGGCTCGATGTCGGTCCGATGTCCGGTTTCAAGCCCGACCTGCTCGATGCCGGGTTCTTCCCGGATGGGCGCTATAGATCGCTGTTGCTGGCCAACATCGGCTATGGCGTGCGCGACGAAGCGGTCAGCCGCGGCCCGCGGCTGGCGTTCGATGAGGTGGCGGAAATCGTCTGACCTCCATTGTCGGGACGCATCGCTTCCCGCACAGCCCCGAAAGCTCTCTCAAGACCTCTCTCGAAACCTGTCAGGAGCCACGACCATGTCCAAGCCGGAAACCGGATTCAATCTCGTCGCCTACGTCGATCAGGCGCGCGAGGACGCGATTCACGCCTTCAACTTCCTGAAGGAGAGCGGCACGCTCTCCGCCAGCCTGACGTTCAACATCTCCCACCTGATCGAACCGACCAACCAGCTGCTGTCGTTCCGCTTCCCGCAACCGTGGTCGAAGAGCAACGAGGTGAAGACCACCCTCAGTGATTTCGCCGAACACAAGAATCATGTGTTGAACGAGAAACGCCTCGAAGCGGACACCTTCATCCATGCGCACACGCCGTACCTGTCGGCCTGGTCGGTGGCGCAGAAGGACTTCCCGATCCTGTACGTAGCGGCGGCGCGGCATATTCTGGCGCGCACGATCCCGAACCACCTGGAGCGCACCCGCAGTGCGCTCGACGTGCTGCGCGAGCGGCTCGACAAGCATCCGGAACTGGCGCCGCCGCCGGCGCAGCTCGAATCGAACGGCGGCGCCAACTTCTGGGGCCGCGGCATCACCTGGACCGCGCAGCTGATCCTGCTGATCGAGGAGGCGGCGAAATTCCAGTCCATCGCCGAGCAGATCGGCGGCGCCAGGGAGTACACGCCGGGCGCGCTGGAGCTGCAGTGGGCCCGCACCGGCCTGCTCGAAAAGGCGCGCGCTTACGAGGGTTGAGGGGTCGCCTGAGCCGGTGCGGTGGCGGCAGACCGCCGCCGGCTCTTCATATGGTTAGCGAATTTCCTTGTTTTCCCGTTTTCCCTGCCGCGGCTAGCATCGATCCGGTCGATCAACCGTTCGCTCCGGATCGATTCCGGAGCGCGAGAGAGGTAAGAGCGCCCGCCGGGCGATGTTCCGATGTGCCAGTTGTTCGGTCTCAACAGTGCGAAACCGGTCGCGCCGCATTTTTCGCTGCGGGGTTTCTTTCGTCGCGGCGGCGCCACCGATGAGCACGCCGATGGTTGGGGGCTTGCCTACTACGGTGACGGCGGCAGCCACCTGCAGGTGCGCGAGACCGCGGCCGCGCAGTGCGTCGACGCGCGCGCGGTGCTAGAGCGGCCGTTCAAGTCGCGCAACGTCATCGCCCACGTCCGCAAGGCGACCATCGGCGCGGTCGCGGTGCGCAACAACCATCCGTTCGTCCGCCGGCTGTGGGGGCGCACCTGGGTGTTTGCGCACAACGGTGACCTGAAACAGTTCCGGCCCGCCGTCCATCCGGCGTTTGTGCCGCGGGGCGAGACCGACAGCGAGCAGGCCTTCTGCCATCTGCTCGGCTCGCTGCAGGAACGGTTTGGCGACACGCCGCCACCCGACGATCTGCTGTTCGCGCATATCCATGCGGCGAGTGCCTTCATCGCGCGGTCGGGTGCCTTCAATTTCCTGCTCAGCGACGGCCGCCTGATGTTCGCCCACTGCTCGACGCTGCTGCACTGGACGCTGCGCACGGCGGCGGCGGGGCGGGTCGAACTGCTGGACGATGCGTTCAGCATCAATTTCCAGGAACACAACGGTCCGGAGGAGCGGATGGCCGTGATCGCCACCAAGCCGCTGACGCGGGGCGAGCCGTGGCATCCGATGATGGGTGGCGAACTGAAGCTCTTTGCCGATGGCGTCGAACTGGAATCGGTCCGCATCGAGCACGCTTGTGGCCCGATCGCTCGCGCTGGCGGGGGCGAACGACAGACGGCCTAGGCCGTCTGCGCGCCCGCCGGTTCCTCCTCCACCAGAAAACCATCCACCTGCCGGTTCCACAGCCGTGCGTAGGCGCCGCCGCGCGCCAGCAGCTCGGCGTGGCTGCCGTCCTCGACGATGCGGCCGCGATCGAACACCAGGATGCGGTCGAGGTGGGCGATGGTCGACAGACGGTGGGCGACGACGATGACGGTCTTGTTTCGCATCAGTTCATCGAGGCTGTTCTGGATCGCCTGTTCGGTGATCGAGTCGAGGCTCGACGTCGCTTCGTCCATGATCAGGATCGGCGCGTTCTTGACGATGACGCGCGCGATCGAGATGCGCTGGCGCTGGCCGCCGGAGAGCTTGACGCCGCGCTCGCCGACCAGCGACTCGTAGCGGTTCGGCATCTGCTCGATGAAGTCGTGCGCGTCGGCGCGGCGCGCGGCGTGTTCGATCTCGTCGCGGTCGGCCTCGGGGCGGCCGTAGCGGATGTTCTCCAGCAGTGAGCGGTGGAACAACCCGGGGTCCTGCGGGATCAGGCTGATCTGCGCGTGCAGTGACTGCTGGGTGACGTCGCGGATGTCCTGGCCGTCGATCATCACGCTGCCCTGCTGCGGATCGTAGAGGCGCATGATCAGGTTGAGCAGCGTCGATTTGCCGGAGCCGGAGAAGCCGACCAGGCCGACGCGCTGGCCGCCCTCGATGCGCAGGTTCAGGCCATCGAACACCCGGCCCTGCGTGTTGTAGCCGAAGCCGACGTCGCGCAGCTCGATGCAGCCGCGCGCGATCTGCAGCGGCTTCGCTGCGGCGCTGTCCCGAATCTCGTGTTCGCGCACGATGGTGTGCACGCCGTTGGCGATGTTGCCGACGTACTCGAACACGTCGATGAAGCGGCGGCTGATGTTGCGCACCTCGCCGATGATCGCCAGCGCCAGGCTGATGCTCATGACGAAGTCGGCGACGCCGATCTTGCCGTCGCGCCACAGCAGCAGCGCGAACAGCAGCGTGCCGACCTTCAGCACCAGCGCCGACAGGTACTGGAACCAGAGGATCTTCTCGTTCGACCAGAACCAGCGCCGCGAGGCCGCCACTTCATTGCGCAGATAGTTGTCGAGGTAGCCGCGTTCGAAGCCGAGGCGGGCGAACAGCCGCACGCTGGCGAGGTTGGTCACGGCGTCGACCACCTTGCCGGTAGTGGTGCTGCGCGCCTCGGCCGATTTCTGCGCCAGCGGCCGGCAGCGGCGTGCGAATTCGAAAGAGATACCGAGGAACAGCAGCGCCCACACCAGCGTGAACAGCGACAACAGCAGGCTGGCCTGCCACAGCAGCACGATCGAGACGATCAGCGTGACGGCGATCGGCAGGAAATCGAAGATCAGCGCCCACATCGTCATGTTGACGCCCATCGACGTCTCCGAGATGCGGCTGGCCAGCGCGCCGGCGAAGTTGTTGCTGAGGAAGCGGTGCGAGTGGTGTTGCAGGTAGGCGAACAGTTCGCGCGTCACCTGTGCGCGCAGCCGCGGTGCGACGCTGATGCGGCCGGCGGAGCCGGCGCGGCTGAACACCACCTCGCCGAGGTTGAACAGGATGTAGAGCAGCAGCGGCGTGGCGACCGCCGTGAATATCAGTTGCTGGTTGATGACCGCGTCGGTGACGGTGCCGACGATCTGGCCGACGGCGTAGGGAATCATGATCGCGCTGGTGGACGAGCCGATCTCCAGCACCACGATCAGTGCGTACCACCAGCGGAAACGGTGGAAGAAGTGCAGAACGAACGGCAGTGGCTCGCCGGGCAGCGTGGGTACCTGGGCGCTGTCGTCGATATCGGTGCTGGCGCTCATCGTTCATTGCTCCGTTGAGACTGGAGTTATTGAGTGTCGGCTGCCGGTCGGGTTCCGGCGGGCGGGTGACGAAATTGGTGGCGGCCTCGGGTTCGTGCGGACGGCCGCGGACTGGTGTCAGCAGCAGCACACCTCGCGGCCCGGATTTTAGCGGCCCTGCCTGCGACGTTCTTCGCGCAGCTTCAATGCCGCTTCCAGCGGGCGCGGATCGACCCACTCGGCGATGTCGATGTCGTGCTCCTGGAAGCCGAACAGCCAGGCGAAGTTCTTTTCTCGCTCCAGCAGCTGCAGCCGCTCGTCGGAGAGATTCGGGTGCAGGTTTTTGTGGAAGCTGTCGCCGACGGCATCGACGCTGCCGCGCGTCTCCTGCTGCAGGATTTCGTGCACGTCGTCGAGATGGTCGGCGGCCCAGTCGGCCGCGCCCAGCGTGCGTTCGAGGAAACGCACCAGCACGTCGAAGTGATCGTCGATCAGGCTCTGGTGCACGGTGATCGGACGCGGCGTGCCGTTGTCGACGCGGTAGCGGCGCGCCGGCAGCTGGTCGAGGTCGATGCCGACGACGGTGCCGATCAGCCGCGTCGGCGCGCCCTGCGCGCGCGCCGCCAGCGCCGGCAGCGCGCCGCCTTCGCGAATCAGCGACGGCAGGTTGTGATCGTAGTGGTGGTGGCCGAGCTGGCGGCTCTCCTGCAGCGTTTCGACACGAATGCCGTCGGCGGCGAATTCGTCATCGAACCAGCCGAGCCTGTAGGCGAGGCCGGTGGCGGTCGGCACCGGGCAGCGGGTGAACCAGAGCTCCTTCAGCGCATTGCCAGCGACAGGTTTGACGGCGGAGAGCGTGGACATGACGGAATCCTTGCTGTTGTTGGTCCGCTCTCCGCGGCGCGTTGCGCACGGGCGGTCGACGCGGAGAAAGGGCGTGCTGACGCACCCAGAGCAGAAACCATTCCAGTTCGGTGGCGGCGTGTCGCGGCGTGGGAAAAAGACGCGGCGCGGCGCAGGAAAATCTGGCGGCAGCCGCGAGAAACGGCGTGCCGGGCGCATTGTTCGCCGGGTGGGCGATGGCGCGGTGGCGGTCGCGGAGAGCTTCCTTTTATTGAAGGTGCTGTCTCTGAAGCAACAGTTGGGTGGTGGCGGTGTTGGCTTGCGCGCAGTGGCGCGGCGTTGTCGTTGCGCATCGACCGCGCCGCGGCGGCGAACGGCGGGGGCCGGCGCGGTTCGCGCTGTGGTATGTGCCATGGCATGAATCGTGCCCTCAGCAGTCGGGCTGCATCGTCATCCGAGGTCGAGTCGAGCATGAAGAACATCTGGCGGATTGTCCGCCTCATTCCGGAATACCGAAACCGCACCATCGGCGTGTTCGTAGTCGGTGCGCTGGTTGGCGCCATCGCCACCGCGACGCCGTATGTCTACAAACACATGGTCGATGTCATCGCGCGCATGCTCGGCGGCACCATCACCCGCGCCGAGGCGACGCAGGCCGTCATCGTCCTGCTGGTGCTGTTCGCGCTGCTGCGCGCGTTCAGTGTCGTCTTCACCCAGTGGCAGGAGAAGCAGGCCGACGATCTCTGGCTCGACGCCGTCAGCACGCTGCGCCAGCGCGTGTTCGACACGATGACCGGGCTGTCGATCGACTTCTACGAGAAGACCCGGGTCGGTGAGGTGATGGACCGCTTCAGCACCATCACGTCGATCACGCAGTGGCTGCGGTCTTTGACCGAAAGCAACCTCGCCAACATCCTGCAGATGTTCTTCACGATCGGCGTGCTGCTGTTCAAGGCGCCGCTGGTCGGGCTGATCATGCTGATCGTCATTCCGTTCAACCTGATCAGCTCCTACCGCAACCTCGCCGTGACGCTGCCGTTCCGGCGCGGCTGGGAGCGGATGGCCGGCCGGCTGGCCGGGCTGCTGGCGGAGATGGTCGGCAACATCGCCACCGTGCGCAGCTTCGGCGGCGAGGCGGCGGTGAAGCAGCGCTACGACGCCACGCAGGCGGAGTGGCTGGTGCAGCGCGGCGGCCTGCACATCCGCGAGTGGCGTTCGAACACGCTGCGCGCCATCGTCAACGCGCTGGCCGTCGTCGGTTCGGTGGTGTTCATCACCTATGGCGCGCTCGGCGGCCAATACACACCGGGCGACATCCTGCTGGTGCTGACGCTGACGCAAAATCTGCTGAACACCATCGCGCCGATCACCCGCGTCATCAACCAGACCGGCGATGTCGAGACCAGCGCCGAGCGGCTGGCCGAGCTGCTCGACGTGAAGCCGGACGTGACCGATCGCGACGGCGCGATCGAGCTGACGCACATCGGCAGCGTCGTCTTCGACCGCGTCAGCTTCGCCTATCCCGGCAAGGCGGATCACCGCGTGCTCGACGGCATCTCGTTCCGGCTCAGCGCCGGCGAGACGCTGGCGCTGGTCGGCCCGAGCGGCACCGGCAAGAGCACGATCATCAAGCTGCTGATGCGCTTCTATGACCCGACCGAGGGCCGCATCCTGATCAACGGCCGCGATCTGCGCGAGTACTCGCAGGCGTCGCTGCGCGCGCAGCTCGGTGTCGTGCTGCAGGATGTCGCGCTGTTCAACGACGACATCACCGAGAACATCGCCTTCGCCCGCCGCAGCGCGACGCCGGAAGAGGTTCGCCACGCCGCCGTCGTCGCCCGCGCCGACGACTTCATCCGGCGCCTGCCGGATGGCTACTGCACGATGGTCGGCGAGCGCGGCATCAAGCTGTCGGGCGGCGAGAAGCAGCGCGTCGCGATCGCCCGCGCCGTGCTGAAGGATCCGAACCTGATCATCCTCGACGAAGCCACCAGCGCGCTCGATTCAGAATCGGAGCATCTGGTGCAGGAGGGGCTGGGGCGGCTGATGAAGGGGCGCACCGCCGTCGTCATCGCCCACCGCCTCAGCACGATCATGGCCGCCGACCAGATCCTGGTGATGCAGGGCGGCCGCATCGTCGAGACCGGTCGCCACGACCGGCTGATCGAGCGCGATGACGGCCTGTACGCGCGTCTGTATCGCCGCCAGATCGGCGAGGTGGCCTGAGCCGCGACGCTGCGGGGCGGCCATTGCATCGCCACCCGCCATCCAATACTGTATATAAACACAGTATTTGATGGCGGGCCGACCATGCCGACAACCGACGACGAGACGCTCCTGCGCGGGGCGCCGCCCACGGTGCTGAAAGGGCGGGGCACCGCCTCGGCGCTGCCGGGCCGCTTCGCAAAACTCATCGCGGTGCGCGATGTCACCGACACGGACGAGGAGGGCGAGAACACCCCGAGCCCGGTCACCGAACTGCGCCGCGAGACGGCGAGGTCGCTGATCACCCGCAACGACTCGCCCGACGTGCCGTTCACACAGTCGGTCAACCCGTATCGCGGCTGCGAACACGGTTGCATCTACTGCTTCGCACGGCCGACGCACGCTTACCTCGATCTGTCGCCCGGCATCGATTTCGAGACCCGCCTCAGCGTCAAGCACAACGCGCCCGAGCTGTTCGAGCGCGAGTTGCGCCACCCGCGTTACCGCTGCGAGCCGATCGCGCTCGGCATCAACACCGACGCTTACCAGCCGGTCGAGAAGGAGCAGGGCATCGTGCGCCGGCTGCTGCGGATCGCGCTCGACTATCGCCAGCCGCTGTCGCTGATCACCAAGAGTGGCCTGATCCTGCGCGATCTCGACCTGCTGGCGGCGATGGCCGAGCGCAATCTGGTCCATGTCGGCGTCAGCGTGACGACACTGGACAACGACCTGAAACGGATTCTCGAACCGCGCACCGCCGCGCCGGCGACGCGGCTGAAGGTGATCCGGCAGCTGAGCGATGCCGGCGTGCCGGTGTCGGCGATGGTGGCGCCGGTGATTCCGCTCATCAACGACGCCGAGCTGGAGTCGATCGTGCACGCCTGCGCCGAGGCTGGCGCGGTAGCGGCGGGCTATGTGCTGCTGCGGCTGCCCCACGAAGTGGCGCCGCTGTTCGTCGAATGGCTGCAGCTCCACTTTCCCGACCGCGCCGAACACGTGCTGAACACGCTGCGCGCGATGCGTGGCGGCAAGCTCTACGACAGCCGCTTCGGCGAGCGGATGCGCGGCCGCGGTCTCTACGCCGACCTGATCCGGCAGCGCTTCCGGCTGGCGCGGCGCAGGAGCGGGCTGGAACGGCGCGATGCGTCCGGGCTCGACTGCTCGCAGTTCGCGCCGCCGCCGCGCGCCGGCGATCAGGGCTGCCTGCCGTTCTGACTTTCACTATCGAAACGCCCGCTTTCGTTTTCCTGACGTTAAGTTTCCGCATTCGCCGCGCAGCATGTTTACAGGGGTAAACCCTATTCTTAGAGTTGTTTCGACGGCCACGGCCAACGCCGGCCAGCAATAAAAATTCGAAAAACGAAACCGATCGAACAGGCCCGGGCAGGCTGCCGCAAACGGCGCGGCCATACCCATCGCGAGCCTGCACCTCACAACGATAAGCGCGACGAACGAGGAGTGACGCCATGCAAGCCGTGAAGCTGAAGGAATGTATCGACAGCGAGCGCATCGAAAACAGTCTCGGTATCGACGAGCTCGGTTTCGACCAGGAGTGGATGCGTGTCAGCACTGAACGCTACACCTCGCGCGACTACGCCGGGCGCGAACGGCAGAACATCTGGATGCGTGTCTGGCAGGTGGTCGGACGCGTCGACGAACTGCCCGAGGCCGGTGACTGGAAGGAGTACCGCATCTTCGACCAGTCGTTCGTCGTCACCCGTGGCGGCGACGACAAGATCCGCGGTTTCGTCAACGCCTGCCGCCATCGCGGCAACGTGCTGTGCCAGGGCAAGAAGGGGCATGCCAACGGGCGCTTCACCTGCCCGTACCACCGCTGGTCGTTCGCGCTCGACGGCCGTCTGGTCGGCGTCGGCCGCCCCGATCTGGTCGGCCCGATCGACAAATCCGAACACGGCCTGCTCGAAGTGCCGGTCGAATGCTTCGCCGGCTTCATCTTCCTGAACCCCGATCCGGAGGCGGCGCCGCTGGCCGAATTCCTCGGCGAGGAGGTGATGCGCTACCTGACGCCGTACCGGCTCGACGAGATGACGCCGGTAATGGACGTGCGCGAGTCGATCGAATGCAACTGGAAGGTGGTCATGGATGCGTTCCAGGAGGGTTATCACATCGACGGCATCCACCCGGAACTGCTGCGCGTGATCGTGCTCGACATCAACAAGACCCGCTACAGCTTCATCCGCGACCACAACCTCGCCGTCGCGCCGTTCGAAGTGAAGAACGTCGAGGGCTTCGGCCCCGAGCAGGAGATCGAGGGCATCCGCCAGCTGCCGGGAACCTTCCCCGGCGTCGCCGAGGTGCTGCCGTGCTTCGAGGCGCTGGTCGATGCCTACCGCGACGCCGACGGCGCGCTGAAATTTCCGGAGGGCGTCAGCGGCCGCTCGCTGCTGCAGCAGGCGACGCGCGAGACGCTGACGCGCAAGGGGCTCGACGTCAGCGGCCTGAGCGACGACCAGATGAGCGACAACCACGGCTACCTGCTGTTCCCGAATTTCTTCATGACGGTTCGCGCCGGCGAGGCGCACACCATCATGTCGGTGCCGCATCCGGACGGCGACCCCAACCGCTGCCTCTGGCACGTCAGCAGCTACATGTGGCTGCCGCCGGAGCTGCGCCAGACTTACCGGGCCGGTCTGACCGAGGTCGAAGAGGCGGGCAGCTACCCGTACTTCCTCGCGCTGCAGCAGGATTACGAGCAGATGCCGCGCCAGCAGAAGGGGCTGCGCAACGCCCGGCTCGACCACATGAGTCTGGCGAAGGAGGAGGTCTGCATCGCAAACTTCCACTCGGTCGTCGATCGCTACATGGCGGACAGGCAGCAATCGTGAAGCGCGTGCCGGGTCGATGACGACCCGGAGACAGATAACGACATCACAGAAGGAGAGCACCATGGCAGCACCGATGAGAGACGTCAGCGAAGTTCTCGGCGAATACCGGGGCCTGTCGCGCAATATCCTCGAATACAGCCTGATCATGAAGCGACTCGTCGACAGTGCCAAAGCCCCCGGCTTCTCGGTCGAGAGCTGGGAGCCGCTGGCGGCATTGGTCGCCACCGACGAATTCGAGCGCGTCGGCAACTTCAAGGAGGTCATGAACTGGAACGAATATATCCAGTTCCTGACCGGCTGGGCCGCTTCATCGGAGTGGGAGTGCTCGTTCAAGCGCATCACCGAGAACGGGAATCTGGTGTTCCTCGAACTGGAGGAGCGCAGCCGGATCGGTGACCACGGCAGCGTCGTCAACTCGGTGTCGGTGTACGAATTCAACGACGCCGGCAAGATCCGTCATATCGACATCTACCTGCAGATGGCGCTGCCGTCGGGCGACATGCTCAAGAGCTACGAAGGATTTCAGATCGCCGGATAGCGACCGACATGGCGGGCCGCCGGGTGGGGAGTTACCCGCGGGCGGCCTTGTCGCTAGAATGACCGGCCCATTCCGTGGAAAAAGCGGTTCATAACACGCCATGGAACATGAAGCCGAAGTCCAGGTCTCGCTGCCGCACGCACTGGTGCAGATCGTCAGCACCAACTGGAGCGGCATCGAAGAGACGCCGAGCTACCCCGGTTACTGCCTGTCGCAGCGGCTGTCCGACGACCATTCGCCACTGCGCATCGGCAACCTGCCGGCGGGGGAGGTGCTGCCGCGCGTCCGCTCGGTCGGCCTGCTGCCGCCCGGCCACTCGATCCAGATGTTTCCGCTCGGCAAACCGCTGCGCGTGCTCAGCTGCGTCTTCGACGATCAATTCTTCCAGCAGACTACCGGCACCACCCGCGAGCTGTGGGACGAGCACGTCGGCCTGCTCGTCGCCATCCGCAACAAGCGGCTCGAAATCCTGATGCAGGAGATCCATGCCGAGTTGTTGCAGCCCGATTTCGGTCACGAGCTGCAGATCGAATCGGCCTGTAACATGATCCTCGTCGAGCTCGGCCGCTACGCGCGGCGGCTGACCCGTGGCGGTTCGCGACACGGCACCGGCGTCGCGATCGCGCCGTGGCAGCTGCGCCGCATTCAGGAGCGCATCCAGGCGGGGCCGGAACTCGGCTATCCCGGTCTCGCCGAGCTGGCCGACCTCTGCGGCATCAGCCAAGGCCATCTGGCGCGGACCTTCAAGGCATCGACCGGCTGGCAGATTCACAAATACATCGCCGAGGAGCGGCTGCGCAGCGCCAAGTCGATGCTCGCGCAGGCGCAGCTGAGCTGCGAGGAAGTATCGGCACGCCTCGGCTTCAAAAGCCCTTCCTATTTCTCGACGGCATTTCGCCGGATGACGGGAAAATCACCGTCCGAATATCGCAACGAAGTTCGCGGCCTTTAACTATCGTGACGGGATTTTCGTTTTCCTGATGGTAATTTCCAGACCACGCGCCCATCCCGTTTACACAGAAATCCCTTCTACTTATTGTCCCTGATCAAATTCTTCGCAGAATTTTTCATCCGGCCGGAAGTGCTTTTTCGAAAGAGCGGCTGCCGACCGGCAACGACATCCCGATAAGAACAACAGGGGACTTCCGTGAAAACGAAAAACCGTTCCGTCGTCAGAAATACCTTCAAATCGACCACCATCCTGCCAGTGGCAACGCTCGGACTGGGGCTGGCCGTTCCTGTTCCCCACGCGCACGCCGTCGTCAACATGGAAGAGGTCATCGTCACCGCGCGGCGCACCGAGGAATCGGTGCAGGACGTGCCGATCTCGATGACGGTGTTCAACCAGCAGGCGCTGGATGACCGCAACATCATCAGCGCCACCGACCTGGTCAAGTTCACGCCGTCGCTGAACGTCAACACGCGCTTCGGCTCCGATCAGGCATCGTTCGCCATTCGCGGCTTCACGCAGGAGTTCCGCACCACGGCATCGGTCGCCGTCTATTTCGCCGACGTCGTCGCGCCGCGCGGCGGCGGCAGCGTCACCGCCGGCGATGGCGCGGGGCCGGGTGCCTTCTTCGACCTGCAGAACGTGCAGGTACTGAAAGGGCCGCAGGGCACGCTGTTCGGCCGCAACACCACCGGCGGCGCGATCCAGCTGGTGCCGCAGGAGCCGGCCAACGAGCTGGAAGGGTATCTGGAACTCTCCACGGGCAACTACGACATGCGCCGCGCGCAGGGCGCGATCAGCCTGCCGATCAGCGACAGCGTGCGCGCGCGCTTCGGTGTCGACACGATGAAACGCGACGGCTACATGAAGAACGTGTCGGGCATCGGCCCCGACCGCCTGAGTGACATCGACTATCTTGCCGCGCGCGCCAGCGTCATCGTCGAGCTGACCGATTCGCTGCAGAACTACACCATCGCCACCTACACCGACTCCGAGAACCGGGGTACGATCCAGGGGTTGTTCATTTGCGACCCCGCCGGCGCGACGGGCTTTCTGTGCGGGCCGACGCTGGCCAGCCAGCGCAACGATTTCTACGCCGTCGCCAGTGACCACCCGAACCCGACCAGCGAGCTGAAGCAGTGGCAGCTGATCAACACGACCACCTGGGAGGTCAACGACGATCTCGCCATCAAGAACATCCTCTCCTTCGCTGATCTCGAACAGACCACGCGCGGCTCGGCTTTCGGCACCAACTTCGGCCTCGCGCTGGAGAGCCTGCTCGGCTTCCCGGCCGGCACGCCTTTCTCCTTCTATCCGGTGGACAAGTGGCCCGGCGTGCCGACCAGCAGTCAGACGACGTTCGTCGAGGAGTTGCAGCTGTCGGGTTTCGCGATGGATGAGCTGCTGACCTGGCAGATCGGTTTCTATTTCGAGAACAGCCGGCCGGATGGCCGTTCGGGCACGCTGTCGCCGAACTTCCTCTCCTGCCAGCAGCCGCTCGGCGGCGATCCCGGCGCCTGGCCCTGCACCGATCCCTTCGGGCAGGGGATGATGAATTCGCAGCTCGGCGAGATCGAATACACCAACCAGGCCGTGTACGCGCAGTCCACCTACGACATCAGCGACGAGTTCCGTCTCACCACCGGCCTGCGCTACACGGTGGACAAGACCGAGGGCACGAGCTGGCAGATCAACTACCCGGGCGTCACCGGCTTCAGCCCGACCTGCGCGCTGACCGTCGCCTCGCTGCCCGGCTGCCGGCAGAACCTGGACCACAAGAGCGAGGCGCCGACCTGGCTGCTCGGGCTCGACTACATGCCGTCCGTCGACCTGCTGCTGTATGCGAAGTATTCGCGCGGTTATCGCCAGGGCTCGCTCAACATGTTCGCGGCCGAGGGCGTGCAGAAATACGACTCCGAGCAGGTCGACGCTTACGAGATCGGCGGCAAGTGGAGCTTCAACGGGCCGGTTCCGGGCACGTTCAACATCGCGGCTTTCTACAACGAGCTGGAGGATCAGCAGATCCAGGCGTTCCTGATGGGGCCGTCGGCACCGCTGACCACCGCCATCGTCAACGCCGGTGCGTCGACGATTCAGGGCATCGAACTCGATACCACGCTCGAACTGTACGAAGGGCTGATGTTCTCGCTCTCGTATGCGTATCTGGATACCGCGCTCGAGGAGATCGCGCTGCCGCAGATTGCGGCGGGCAGCCCCTACGACCAGATCTTCGGCCCCGGGACCGGCTCGCTGACCTTCTCGCCGCGCCACACGCTGGTGGCCGCGCTGAACTACCGGCTGCCGCTGCGGGCGGATATCGGCGAGGTGACGCTCGGCGCCAGCTACACCTACATCGACGAGCAGATCTCCTACGGCGACGTGGTCGTCGGCGAGGTCTGGCTGCCATCGCGCGAACTGGTCAACCTGAATGCGAGCTGGCGCGGCATCTTCGGCACCGGCCTCGATCTGGCGCTGTTCGCCACCAACGTCACCGATGACGAGTACGAGACCAACATCAACGGCGGCATTCGCGGCAACACCGGCATGGATTTCCGTGTGACCGGCGAACCGCGCATGTACGGCGCGCGGCTGAAATACAACTTCTAGGGAGTCTCTGAAAAATGCATCGCTCCCTCTCCCTTCAGGGAGAGGGGACTTGAATCAGCGGTATCGGGCGGAAAAACGCCCGCGAAACGTCCCCTCTTGGCGGGATGGCATCGGTGTCCTGGATGTCATCCCGTTTTTTTTGACTTGCCTTCGGCCGCTTCACTAGACTGCGGCGGTTGCGTCGGACCCATCGGCTGCCCGGTGGTGGCGAGTCCGGGCAGATAACAATAACGAATACCGCTTCATCTCATCCCGGGAGGAACATCGCCGTGCAGCCGCTGCCGCAAGCCGATCGCTTCTACGACCACCCCAGCGACGATCCGTACTGGAACGAAAGCGTCTGGTTCTCCTTTTCGATACCGGAGCAGCGCAAGCACGGGGCCATTCAGTACTACTTCCGTCCGAACATGCGCATGCTGAACGGCGGCCCGTTCCTGTGGGACCCCTCCGGTACCAACACCTGGGATTGCATCTATTACAACTGGAGCCACCTGCAGGCACTGCCCGAGGGGGCGAAGAAGTTCGACATGCGGGCCAACAACTCGCTGACGGTCAGGGTGCTGGAGCCACTGGCCCGCTATGCCATCGCCTATGACTACGAAGATTTCCAGCTCGATCTCGAATGGCGGGCGATCGGTCCGATCCACGAGCTGAAGAGCAGCGACCCCGGCCAACGGGCGACGCAGAAATTCCACATGGAGCAGCCGGGACGGATGGTCGGCACCTTCCGCCGCGATGGCGAGGTGTTCGCGGTGGACTGTTTCTCGATGCGCGATACCTCCTACGGGCCGCGCAACTACGCCTCGAGCGCGAGTGGCGGCTATTTCTGGGGAATCGCGGAGGGGATGGCGTTTCACGCCATCGCCAAGGGCGAGGGCGCGACACAGACAGTGATCGGCGGTTTCCTGTGGAAGGACGGCGAGATGGTCAGCCTCGCCTCCGGTTCGCGGCGAGTGCTCGAATACGGCCGCTTCGGGCCGCGGCGGGTGCTGTTCGAGGCGACCGATCAGCGCGGGCGCACGGTCTCGGCGATTGGCAACATCGACGAAGGCTTCATCTTCACGGGTTACACCGATCACACCGTGGTCTGGTCGCTGTCGCAGTGGCAGTGCGACGGCAAAACGTTGTGGGGCGACAACCAGGAGTTCTGTCCGTCGCTGCGCTTTCGCCGCATCGCGCGCGGTGACATCGCGCTGGGGCCGGCCGCGCGCGAGTGACGCCGCGCCTTCGAAACGGATGTTGGACATGAGGATGGAAACGAACGTATGAGCGGGCAGATCATCATCGTCAACGGCACCTCCGGCTCGGGAAAATCGACGGCCTGCGAGCTGTATGCGAAGCGGTCCGAACAGTTCTGGCTGCTGTACGGCATCGATCACTTCATGGCATCGACCTTTCCGTCGCGCTTCGGCCACCACGGCCCGCGCTGCCGCGAGGGCATCTACGCCCACCCGGCGAATGCCGCGGAACCGGAGGGCGCGCTGCGCTGGAGCTTCGGCGAATGGGGCGTCAAGGCGACGCAGGTGATGCACGAATGGATCGCCGCCGCCGCGCGTCAGGGCTGCAACATCATCATCGACCACCTGATGACGACAGACCCGCCGCTGCTGCAGGACTGCATCTGGCGGCTGCGCGAATTCCCGGTGCTGCTGGTCACGTTGAAACCACCCTACGAGGTGCTGATGGAGCGCATCGCCACGCGCGCGATGGGCAGCCGCTTCTCATCGTCGAGCTATTCGGACGAGCAGCTGGCGCTGATTCGCGATCGCCTCGACCGGCTGCGGCCGTGGTTCTACGAGGCGGTGTATGCCAATGACATCTCCGATCTCGAAATCGACACGGTGCAATTCAGCCCCGAGCAGGTGTGCGAACAGATCGACGCACGGCTGAAGGCCGGCCCCGGCACCGCGTTCGAGCGGCTGCGCCAGCGCCACGCTCCACCTGATTGAAGCGCTGCCCACCCAATAAAGTACTGGACAGTACTTTATTGCTGTGTGAAGCTCCCGGCCGCTGACAGCTTTGCCGAGGAGAGTGCCCGAGATGATGCCAAACCTTCCCGACCGGTGGGATCTCGAAGCGGACGTGGTCGCCATCGGCTCCGGTGGCGGCGGGCTGTGTGCCGCGATCACGGCGCACGACTTCGGCGCCAGCGCGCTGGTGCTGGAGCGCTCCGATCAGGTCGGTGGTGTCACCGCCTATTCGATGGGCGAGGTCTGGATTCCCGGCAACCACCTCGCCATCGCGCTCGGCGTCGACGATTCCCCGCAAAGTGGCTACCGCTACATCAAGCGCCTGTCGATGGATTACGGCAGCGACGCGGCCATCCTCAATCAGATGGTGCACGGGCCGGTGGCGCTGAAATATTTCGAGGAGAAGATCGGCCTGAAGATGTGCGTGGTGCGCCATCTTCCCGATTACTACTACCCGCATATCGACGATGCGCTGGCGGAAGGGCGCTGTCTGGAAGCGCTGCCGTTCGCGGCGGAGTCGCTCGGCGAGTGGCAGTCCAGAACGCGCGTTTCGCCGCACGTGCCGTACAGCCTGACCCACGAGGACATCTTCGACAACGGCGGTCTCGCCAACATGCTGAAGTGGGACTACAGCGTGATGTCCGAGCGGCTGGCGAAGGACGAGCGCTGCGCCGGTCCCGGCCTCGCGGCCTATTTCGTCAAGGGCGTGCTCGATCGCGGCATCCCGATGCACACCGGCGTCGACGTGCAGGAGCTGATCGTCGACGGCGGGCGCGTCGTCGGTGTGCGCGCGCTGCGCGATGGCGCAGAGCTGTTCGTCAAGGCCAGTCGCGGTGTCGTCATCGCCGTCAGCAGCTACGAGCGCAATCCCGATTACGCAAAAACGCTGGGGCATCAGCTCGATCCGGTGTCGATGGTGATGCCGACGGTCGACGGCGCGCATCTGCGTCTGGCCGGGCCGGCCGGTGCGCGCATTGCGCGGGTGCCCGACGTGACGATGCTCGGTTTCCACGTGCCGGGCGAGGAGCAGGAGGAGGGGATTCCGCTGTGGCGCGGCGCGCTGCCGTTCCTCGGCCTGCCTCACACGATTCTGGTCAATCGCGCCGGCCGGCGTTTTGCCAACGAAGCGTTCTACCGCTCGGTCTATTTCGCGCTGGAAGTGATCGACGGCGCGACGCAGACGCATCCGAACTTCCCGTGCTGGGCCGTGTTCGACAGCCAGGCGCGCGAGAAATACCCGTTCGGTTCGCTGATGCCGGGGCAGGAGGTGCCGGAGGAGCTTGGCATCACCGCCGGCTCCATCGCCGAACTGGCCACGAAAACCGGCATCGACGAGCAGGAGTTGCAACGGACCATCGCCACGTTCAACGGCTATTGCGAAACCGGTACCGATCGCGAATTCCAGCGCGGCACCTTCCCGTGGGGCGCGCTGATGTGCGGCGATCCGCTGCAGAAACCGAATGCCAACCTCGGGTCACTGGCGAAGCCGCCGTTCTACGCGATACCACTGCACCGGATGGCCGGCGGCGGTATCGCCTCGACCGGGCTGCTCACCGACAACCACTGCCGCGTGGTCGGCTGGGACGACAGGCCGATCGCGGGGCTGTACGCCGCCGGCAACTCGGTGGCGCGGCTCGACAACGGCGCGCTGATGCAGAGCGGCATCACCAACGCGCGTGGCATGACGCACGGCTACCTCGCCGGCCGCCACGCCGCCGGCCACCCCAGCGATCTGCTGCAGAAAGAGATCGACCGTCAGGTGAACGCATGATCGAAGCCGAACACACCATCGCCATCGACGCCAGTATCGACAGCGTCTGGGATTACGTCCGCGACATCCGCCAGTGGGCCAACCTGTTTCCGGGCTGCCGCGAATGCAACGTCATCGACGACGATAATTCGCACTGGGTCATCAAGGTCGGTGCCGGCGGTCTGGTGCGCACCGTCAACGTGCTGGTGCACATCGAGCAGTGGGCGGGGCCGGAGCAGGTGCTGTTCTCGTACAAGCTGGATGCCGAGCCGGTCGTCGGCAGTGGCTCGTACACGGCCAGACGTATCAGTGACGACGAAACCGAGATCGCGCTGCAGGTGCGGGTCGAGGGCAGCGGTTCGATGGCGCCGATGTGGGAGGCGGTCAGCCGGCCGCTGCTGCCGCAGCTGGCAAAGACATTCTCGGCGAGACTGAAAGCCGAGATCGAAACAGCTACCAGCGAAACAGTGACCGGTGAAACGTCGCCGCAGTCGGCGATCAGACCGACGCTGTTCGCGAGAGTCATGGCCTGGCTGAAGTCGCGTTTCCGCGGCGGTACCCGTGCCGATTGAATTGCCATCGTCGGCTGGCGATTCGGGGATGATCGAGATGCCAGAGAAGGGCAAGGCGCCAGTGGTTGCGGTGAAATCCGGCCGCTCGCGCGGCCGGCCGCGCCCGGAGGATCTGATCGCGATCGAAAGCGAACTGCTCGAAGTCGCGCTGCGACAGTTTCTGCAACATGGATACGGTGGCACCTCGATGACGCAGATCGTCAAGGCGGCCGGCGTCTCCAAGTCCACGCTGTACTCGCGCTACCCGTCCAAGGAGGCGCTGTTTCGCGCCATCATCCACGCGCAGATAACCCAGCTCTCGCCCGAGTCGCCGTTGCGCGCGGAGGGAAATGCCCCTCCGGTGCTGGAACAGGGGTTGAAGTCTTACGCCAATCAGATGCTGGCGATCAGCCTGCAGGGCGATCTGCTCGGCGTGAACCGGCTGATCTACAGCGAGTCGTACCGCTTTCCGGAACTCGGCGCGGCGGCGGCGGAGCGGACCGCGCTGGGGATAAAACGCATCGCCGCATTCATCCGCGCCTGCGCCGCGGCCGACGGCCTGCCGTGCAAGGACCCGGCCGGCGTTGCCGAGGCGTTCATCCTGATGATTCGCGGCTGGTACGTGAACGTCATCCTGACCAACGCCACGGTGTCCGCCTCGCAGCGCGAACGCTGGGTGAAGCGGGCCGTGCACACGCTGGTTCGTGCCCGCGAGGAGTGGTGACTCATCCCTCGCCATTGACCAGATGTGTTCTTCGGATACGTGTGGAGGTGCCGGCGCCAGTGTCACCGGCTGCGAAACAGGCGACGCCAGGCGATCACTACGCCGCTGATGGAAATGGTCAAGCCGGCCAGCGACAGCAGCCAGATCACGATGTCCCACAGCGGGCGAAACTGCAGCAGCCACGGAAAATCGAGGCTGTGCAGTGCATGGAAATACCAGCGGTAACGGCGCTCGCCATCGTTCAGAAACTGCAGCAGCTCGCCGGTATCCGGGTCGATGTGTACCCAGGTCCGAGAGGGGTCGTCGAACTTGCCGCGCAGGACGGGAAGCCGCTTAGTGTAGTGGTGCGAATACCAGTAGCGGTCCGGCTGTTCGAGCCGCTGCTGCTTGCGCAGCGTGGCATCCGGAAGCAGTTTTCGCATCGCGGCGAAATGATCGTCGTCCTGTCGAACGATCGGTGTGCCAGTGCGGGGATCGATCGGCGTGGTGCGGTTGTGCGAATTGCTGGCCAGCATGACCGGCAGTCCGCCCTGCCAGACGAACCGGACCTCGCGCAGATCGGTCGCGGCCATGGCTGCTCTGGCGTCATCCGTGAACGGAAACTCTCCCGCCGCGTTTTCATATGACAGCTTCGCCTGAATCAATCTCATCAACGCCTGTTCATCGCCGAGCGCTAGCGGCGCCATCGACAACCAGCCGCTGACCATCCAGGTCAGCACGAACGTGCCACCCAGCAGGCCGCTGATGTGGTGCCAACCGAGCCAGCCCCGATAGGGCGTGATGCGTTTTTTCGAGCGTATCGCCCGCAGGCGGATTCGCAGCACGCCAAGCCACAGACCGGTGGCGGCGATCGCGATGCCGGCGCCGGAAACCCAGATCACCACCTGTTCCCAGACGCTCTGATGCTGGCGCAGCGCGGTCAGATAGAACCAGTGCGTGACGGCGCCATACCAGTTCCAGAAACGCTCGTTGCGGGTGGTTTGCAGTACCACCTCACCGGTTGTGCCCGACACGTATATCTCGCGACCCTGCCGGTCGGGAACGACGATGCGAAACAGTGGCCGGTGGGGGTTGTAGCGGCTGGTGACCGTCCACTGGTCGCGCACCACCGTCTCCTGCCAGTGCGCCGCCGGGTTTCCGCTGAACTCACGCGCCACCCGTTCGGCACCGGCCTTGTCGACCGGTACCAGCGGCGACCCGTCGCGTGCCGACAGCGTCAGTGTCTGGCCATCGCGCGTGAATCGGTACACCGGCTCGTCGAGCCACTGCTGGAGGCGGAAATCGGCGGGAAACCGCGGTCGCGAGGAGCGATCGGGCAGCGCTTGCAATGCCTGTGCGGGAGAGAGGTGCACCGCCTGCCAGTCGATGCTGGCGGCGTGCTGCAATCGCTCGGCGTCACTCAGCTCCGGCAGGCGCATGTACATCATCACCAGCCCGGATGAAAACCACAGCACGAACAGCAGGCAGCCAGCCACACCGCCCCATCGATGCACAACCTGCAGCGCGCGCGACAGTGATGGCCAACGCCTGCGAAAGACGTCAGTGGACATGGGGGGACGATCTCACGGGCAACGCCGGTCGCTCATGGTTCGATCGATGGAGTGGTGCGCGACATCCTGTCGCGCACTGCGCATCAGAACTTCATCCGCGCCGACAGCTCCAGCGTGCGAGGGTTGCCAAGGAA
Source organism: uncultured Verrucomicrobiaceae bacterium (assembly GCA_964515735.1). Classification (GTDB taxonomy): domain Bacteria; phylum Pseudomonadota; class Gammaproteobacteria; order Pseudomonadales; family CAMLJR01; genus CAMLJR01. The sequence continues at coordinate 29,455 of CAZEVP010000035.1, forward strand.
CCACTGATTCTCGCCGTGCCAGTTTTCGGCATAGACGCGATCGAACAGGTTGTGGACCTGCAGCATCAGTACGGTGTTGTCGAGCGCGCGCCACTCCAGATTGGCATGTGTCACGGTGTAACTCTTGCGCTCGGTCTCGTTGGCGTAATCCTGATGCGCGCTGCCGACGTACTGCACGCCTGCGCGCGCGGTCCAGGCCGGCAGGAAATCCCAGCCCAGCCACAGATTGGCGCTGCGCTCCGGCACAACCAGCGGCACGTTGCCGGCGTAGGAGACGACCGAGAAAGTGTTGAAGTCGATCTGTGTGAATTTGTCGTATTCAGCCTTCAGCCAGGTCGCGTTGGTATCGAGGTGCCAGCCCGCTCCCAGCGCCAGCGACAGCGCCAGCTCGATGCCGTGCGACGACTGCTGGCCGATCTGGTCGGTCACCAGCATGTTGGTCAGATTGCGTACCAGCAGCTTCTCCTTGGTGATGTCGAAGTACGACGCGGTCCATTCGCCACGACCCTGCAGGAAGGACTGCTTGATGCCGATCTCCCATTGCTCGCCTTCCGACAGATCGAACTGTTCGTTCGACGGTGTCAGCGTGAGCAGCGGGGCCACCGGATCGGTAGCCGTTGCGTACTGGGCATACACGGAGAGTGTGGAGACCGGGTTGTAGACGACACCGGCACGCCAGCTCACCGAATCGAACCCCTCCTTCAGGTTGTTGCTCGGAGTGCGGCGGTCCTCGCGTTCGATCTCGATATGGTCGTAGCGCGCGCCGGCAATGACCGACCATTGCTCGGAGAAGACGAAGCGGTCCTCGAAGAAGACCGAGTGCTGGTCGACACTGGATTCATATTGCTTCAGGGCGCCGAGGGCGCTGAATCTGCCGTGATCGAAGTGCTTCGGCACTACCGGGTAGACGTTCGAGAACGCGCCGCCGCCGCTGTAGAAGTTGTTGGAGTAGGCGAAGTCGGAGGTATTGACGTCGAAGCCGACGACCAGCGCATTCTCGCCACCGAGGATGCGGTTGTTGATCGTGACGTCGAAACGGTCGCCGATCTGGTTCTGGCTCTGAACGATATGAATCGCTTCGCTGCGGTCGATCTCCCCGCTGGCGGCATTCCAGTCATAGACCTCGAGGTTGCGCCACTCGCGCCGGCTGTGCACCTGATAGACCGTATTGCGGATGGCGATGGCATCGCTCGGCGTCCACTCGGCCTTGATCTGGTTCCAGCTGTCCTTGTGTTCGATGCGGTGATTACGAACGTTGTAGTTTTCGTTGCGCAGCGACTTCCGGAGCTGGCCGTCGATCAGCGGCGTGCCGAAATAGGCCATCGGCTGCTGCCTGCCATAGTCGCTCGACAGGGTCAGCACCAGATCGCTGGTGGCCTGCACGCGCAGGGCGGCGGCGTAGGATTCGCTGCTGTTCTCGCCGAGGTCGGTCCAGCCATTGGAGTCGCGGCCGCTGGCGCTGAAACGGTAGGCAATGACGTCATTCAGCGGCCCGGTGCTGTCGATGGCCGCGCCGTAAGTGTCGTCGCTACCGGCACTGAGTTGTATCTCATGGCGGAGCTTGTCCGTTGCCGGGCGCTTGGGCACTACGTTCACCACGCCACCGATGGCTCCCTCGCCATACAGCACCGATGCCGGCCCGTGCAGCACTTCGACGCGCTCGACGTTCCAGGTGTCGAACGGGAAGGTGATGTTGCCGATGCCGAGATACAGGCGCGTGCCGTCGAACAGCTGCATCACCGAATTGTTGCCGGCGAAGCCGCGGGATGCGTAGGCCGAACCGAAAATCGGCGACGAGAAGGTCGTCACGCCCACGCCGTTCTGCGACACGGCTTCGGCGACGCTGTTCTGGCCGCGGCTGCGAATGGTTTCCGAGCTGATGACATCGACACTGGCCGGTGTCTGCAGAGGTGTCATGTTCAGCCGGCTCGAGGTCCGGGCCGGCACGGTCAATCCGAGCTGTGCCTCCTCGGTACCGTACACGGAGACCTTCTTCAGCACGGTTTCCTGCGCGTGGAGACCGGTCGCGGTCAGTGCCGCGATCAGGCAGGCGAGTCGTTTTGGTTGGAACATGGCATCTCCCCAAAGGCAAAGTGACCGCGAAACGTCGACGCCGGCGACACGGACGCACGGCGGAAATTCCAGAACATTTGCGACCCCGCAAATGGCGATCATGGTTGTGGGGACAGCTGGGGAGAAGGCGACGCAAGCGTGAGGGGACAGCCGCGACCGTAGCTTCCCCGCTACTGTCCATCGTCATGCTGGAAGGCCGGTCTCCGGACTCGCAGAGCGATATCGCGAACCCATCGGGTCGGATATCTTCCGGCTCGCCTTCCCATGCCATGCGGCACAGTGGCTGTCGATACGGGGGGTATCGGCGTGAGCGGATTTTCTGCTTACCGTTGCGGGGGCAGTGCAGGCCTTGTCGAGCGCAATATCCGTCCGACGCACCTGCTTCCCGTTTAACTCACCGGCAACGGAAATGCCGGCGAGCACCTTTCAACGGGCGGGGAGGTTACTGGCTATTGACCAAAAGTCAATCAACCATCTCATTGCGCGATCCGGTGCACGGCAGCGCTGTCATGGCCGGATTTCCCTGCAGTTGTATTTTCAGCGCGATGAGCGGGCGAGCTCGATGAAGGCCCTGAGATAGTCGATGTCGGTGTCCGTGGTGCGCGCGCCGAGGAATATCTGCTTGGCGACGCCGCGCCGCCCGAGGCGCACCGGCGCGATCGCCATCTTCTGCGCGTACTCCTCGACCAGCCAGCGCGGCAGCGCCGCCACGCCGCGCCCGCTGGCGACCATCTGCAGCATGATGTCGGTGGTCTCGATGGTCTTGTGCCGCTTCGGCATGACACCCGCCGGCAGCAGGAACTGGGTGTAGATGTCGAGCCGGTCGATTGCGACGGGGTAGGTGATCAATACCTCCTGTGCCAGCTGCGACGGTTTCGCGTAGTCGGCCGAGGCCAGTGGGTGCGCCGTGCCGACGGCGAGCACCTGTTCGTAGTCGAACACCGGCTCGAACTGCAGGCCGGGGCGGTGCAGCGGGTCCGGCGTCACCAGCAGGTCGATCTCGTGGCTGAACAGCGCGCCGATGCCGCCGAACTGGAATTTCTGCTTCA
>CAZEVP010000036.1:0-32169 GCA_964515735.1 uncultured Verrucomicrobiaceae bacterium
GTCGCAGGAGATGATGGCGTCGCGCAGCTCGTAGCTCTTCAGCTGATCGTTCCAGCCGATGTCCGGCTCACGATCCAGCTTCAGGCCGGGCACGCGGAACAGCCGTTCGAGGAAGATGCGGGTCTCGTGCAGCGCCACCTGCCAGCCGGGGCAGCTGTGGATGCCGTCGGAAAAACTCAGGTAGCGGCCGATGTCCTTCTGCCGCCGCGCCCGGTCCGGGTCGACGGCGAACGGGCACTCGCCGACCAGTTCCTCGTCGACGTTGGCGGCGCGGATGTCGATGCCGTACAGCCCCGCCGCTACCGATTCGTCGCCCGCCTCGACCGGCTCCTTGAGGCGGCGGTGGATCATCGCCGCCACCGGCTCCAGCCGCAGGATCTCCATCAGGATGGCCATCTGCTCCTTCACGTCGCCGGCGAGGAAACGCTGGCGCAGCGCCGCGTCCTCGAACAGGTACCAGGCCACCATGACGATGAACTCGCGGGTGGTCAGCATGCCGGCGGTGCCGTAGGTCAGGCACTCGACGATGATCGCCGTGTTCGAGTAACCCTCGTCGAGATAGAAGGAGATGGCGTCGTCCTGCGGCGCCTTGCGCCGCGCCGCGATCGCCGGGCGCACGTCCATCAGGAAGAAGATGCCGGTGTGCAGCGCGCGCCGGGCGTTCAGCAGCAGGCCGGCCAGCCCCGCCTCGTTGCGCGCGATGCTGGTATGCAGCACGCGCTGGATGCGGCGCGCGCGCGCCGCCTGATCACTGTTGGTCAGCCCGAGAATCTCGCCGACCACCTCGATGGCGAGCTCGAAGCTGATGTCTTCCAGCTTTGCCCTGCCCTGCTTCCGGAATGCGGCCAGCAGCTGATCGGACCACTTCTCCATGACCCGGTAGTGCTGCTCGGTCACCGCCTTCGGCGACAGGAAGCGCTGCGTTTTCTGCCGCTTCTTGAAATGCTCCTCGCCGTCGAGGAAGAACACCGGCGCGTGTTCGGGGTTTTCGTATTTCAGGAATTCGGCGCCGGCGCCGGCCTGCACCGCCTGCTTGCTGCGCAGGATCTGGCGGGCGATGCCGGGCCGTTTGATCCACTGCGCGCCGGCATCGGGCTGCGTGTTGGCGATGGCGATCGGGGCCGATTTGCGGCGGTCGATGTTGCCGTGAACCGGGCAACCGGAAGCGGTCACGTCTGTCATGTCATGCGCCCTCGAGGGAAAGGCCGGCCCGCGGCAAGCGCCGGCCGTCGTCGGGAATGGCGCGAATCTACGCCCCATCAAATTTGATGTCAACGATATGACATCAAATTACAACGGTTCCGCCCGATGCTCCCAATCACGCAGGATCGACGCGGCGCTCATCCCTCGCGCAGATGCCGCCGCATCCACTCGACCGCCTCTTCCGCCAGCGGCGAGCGGACCCGTCCGTGCAGCTTCGCCGTGTAGATCGCCGTCGGCGGCAGCGGCAGCCCGTCGACCCGGATCGCCCGCAGCGAACCGTCGGCCAGCTGCCGCGCGGCGAAGGCCGCCGAGCAGATGCAGATCAGGTCGCTGCCGAGCACCGCGTCGAGCAGGATGTGGTAGCTGTCGCAGATGAACTGCACCGGGTGCAGCGCCTCCTCGACGACGGCCGGCGCCACCGAGCTGGCCCACGGGAAATCGGCCAGATCCGCCAGCTTCAGCCGCCGTCGCCGCGCCAGCGGATGATCGCGGCGCACGACGCAGACCGGCGCGATGGTGCCGACCGGCTCGACGTCGATCTCCGGGTCGGCCTCGATGTAGCCCTCCGGACAGAAGAACAGCTCGATGGTGGCGTTGCGCAGGCTCTCGACCAGGATCGCGCCGGGCCGGATCAGCACCTGCAGCTGCGCCCGGGTCGAGGCGCCGAAGAACTCGCGGGCGAACTGCGCCAGCGTCTGGCTCGCCAGCAGCGGCGCCAGCCCGACCGACAGCATCCCACCCTTGCCGGTGCCGAACATCCGCAGGTTGTTGTCGAACACCTGCATCCGCTGCAGCAGCGGCTGCGCCAGCTCGATCACCTGAGCGCCGGCCGCGGTCAGCTGCACGCCGTGGCCGAGACGGTCGAAGATCTGGAAGCCGTAGCGATCCTCGATCGCCGCGATGCTGCGGCTGAGCGCCGGCTGGCTGATGTTCAGCTCGACCGCCGCCTTCGAGAAGCTGCCGGCGCGGGCCACCGTCACCAGTTGCTGCAATTTGCCGAGCGACAACTCCATGGAAACGCCACCCCCATAACCAGATCGTATGGATCGAAGAAAAATACGCATTGGGCAACATAGCAGCGGACAGGCAAACTGTCTGCCGCCAGCGGGCCGGCAGCAGCGGCCGAACGACGATAAGAACGAGAGGTAACGGCGTGTTCAAACAGATCTGCTTCTTCCGGAAACACCCGGACATGACACTCGACGAGTTCATGGATTACTACGAGCACCAGCATTCGCAGCTCTCCAAAAGGATGGGGCGCTCGCCGTCGATTCCGAATGCGGTGCGCTACGTCCGCCGCTATCTGACGCCGGAGCGGAACCCGGTCACCGGCGAGATCCACGACCCCGGCTACGACTGCCTGATGGAGATCTGGTGGAACAGCCGCGAGGATTTCGAGAACTCGCAGCACATCATCGGCTCACCGGATCGGCTCGACGCGATCAAGGCCGACGAGGCGCGGCTGTTCGCCAGCCATGCCAACCCGGTCTGCTCGGTGGTCGAATGCGATTCGCCGATGGGGCCGAACGGCGAGCGCACGCAGGTCGAACTGAAGTACATCGACTGAGCCCTTCATTCACGATTCTCATCGGGCGGTGCAAACGCATCGCCATCGACAAACTCCATCAACGACAGGAACGACACCATGAGCGACGAATCCTCCGCAGCGATCAGCGCCGTGCGGCGCGACTGGGTCACCGAACACCGCGAGATGTACCTGCGCTCGGGCGGTGTCGAAGGACACATCATGGACATCACACCGGTCGGTGGCCGCTTCTTCGCGACGCACTGTCTGGTCAAATATCGCGGCCGCAAGAGCGGCAGGATCTTCATCACGCCGCTGTGCTACGCCGACATCGGCGGCGAGGTGGTGATCTGCGGTTCGAAGGGTGGCGCCGATCACCATCCCGAGTGGTATCTGAATATCCTCGCCAGCCCCGAGATCGAGTTCCAGATCGCCACGCAGGCGTTTCGCGGCACATGGCGCGAGCCCGAAGGCGCCGAGCGGCAGAAGGTGTGGGATTTCTTCATCGACTGCCATCCGTTCTACGCCGACTACCAGAAATCGACGGCGCGCGTGCTGCCGCTGGTGATGATGAAGGCGCTCGAAGCGATTCCGGTTTTCAGCGAGTCGGATGCCACCGGCCTGAGAAGAAGCTGAGCTGACAGCCGCAAACGGATAATGACGAAGGGGAAAGTTCATGCAGGTACGTGACGCGAAGCCGCTGGTCGGCAGCGAAATCACCATCGACCGCGACGATTTTCTCAGCGGCCGATATGCGCACGAGATTCAGGAGCTACTGGTCGCGCGCAGCGCGCTGGTCTTTCCCGCCATGTTCCTGACCGACGAGGAGCAGCTGCAGTTCGCCCGCACCATCGGCGAGATTCATCTGGTCGGCGGCGATCTGGAGTTGCAGAACATCTCGATGGACCCGGCCGTCAACCGCTCCGCCGACTACACGCGCGGCGCCTTCTTCTGGCACATCGACGGCGCCAACGACCACGCCCCGGCCAAGGCGACGATGCTGTCGGTCAGAACGCTGCCGGCCGAGGGCGAAGGCGGCGACACGCTGGTGGCCAACACCTACGCCGCGTGGCGCGCGCTGCCGGACGACGAGAAGAAGGCACTGGAAGGAATCCGGGTTCGCCACTCGCTGGAGGCATCGCAGCGAATGGTGCGGCCGCAACCGACCATGGCCGAGCTGGAGCGCTGGCGCACCTACCCGTCGCAGAGCCACCCGCTGGCCTGGCACCACCGCCACGGCGAGACCTCGCTGCTGCTCGGCGCCACCTGTTTCTACGTCGAGGGGATGAGCCTCGAACAGGGCAACCTGCTGCTGTGCCGGCTGACGGAGTGGGCCACGCAGCCGCAGTTCGTCTACCGCCACCGCTGGCAGGCCGGCGATTTCCTGTTGTTCGACAACACCGGTACCATGCACCGCGCCGACGACTACCCGCTCGACAGCAAGCGCCTGATGCGGCGCACGACGCTGGTCGGCGAAGAGCCGGTCTCCTGACGCCCCCTACACAACCTCGCCGGCTCCGTGGCCGGCGCCCACGGGAATCGACAATGACAACCGCCAAACTCGACACCTCCGACATCGACCAGTACCTCGGCAAACCGATGGACTCGTCGCCGCTGCGCGAAGCGATCGGCAACAACGACATCCGCCGCTGGGCGCACGCGATGCACTACCCGAACCGTCTGCATTACGACCCGGCCTTCGCCGCCGACAGCCGCTTCGGCAAGCTGATCGCGCCGCAGAGCTTCCCGATCGCCACCGACGACGGCCACGGCGCCGCGCCCACCTGCGTCGGCTGCATTCCCGGTTCGCACCTGCTGTTCGGCGGCGACGAGTGGTGGTTCCACGACGTGCCGGTGGTCGCCGGCGACGTCATCTACAACGAGCGCATTCCGTTCGACTACGTGGTCAAGGAGACCAAGTTCGCCGGCCCGACCTGCTTCCAGCGCGGCGACAACAACTACCGCAACCAGCGCGGCGAGATGATCGCCAAGCAGCGCTCCACCGCGATCCGCTACCTCGCCGAGGCCGGTGGCGAATCGGTCGACACCAGCGAGCTGGAAGATCCGGTCTGGAGCGAGGACGAGCTGAAGACGCTCGAAGAGCGCAAGTTCGGCTGGATCAAGATGCTGCACGACCTCGGCCACGGCCAGCGCTGGTGGGACGACGTCGCTGTCGGCGATGCACTGACCGAGCGCGTGTTCGGCCCGCACTCGATCGCCAGCTTCACCACCGAGTGGCGCGCCTACCTGTTCACCATCTGGGGCACGATGGATCTGCGCAAGAACGATCTGGAAGCGCTCGGCTTCACCAAGGAGATGGCCGGCTACGAGAACGACCCCGACATGCAGCTGATCAACCCGGAGCTGACCGACGGCGCCTATTACGGCCCGTCGCGCGGCCACCTGTTCCCGCAGTGGGCGCGCAGGATCGGCATGCCGCGCGGCTACGGCTACGGCGCCTCGATGGGCGCGTGGGTAACCGACTATCTGGCGGGCTGGGCCGGCGAACACGGCCGCGTCGTGCACTCGATCGCCAACTATCGCGGCCCGGCGCTGTGCGGCGACGTCACCATCCAGACCGCCGAAGTGGTCGACAAACTGGTCGATGCCGAGGGGCGCCATCTGGTTCAGGTCAAACATAAAATGGCCAACCAGAAAGGCACCACGCTGTGCACCGGCACCGCCGAGATCGCGCTGCCGAAGAAGCCGGGCTGACCCGGCGCGCGGGCGATCGCAACGGTCGCCCGCGCACTGTTCCATTTCTGCCCATGCGACTCGATCGCCTGATCGAATCCCGTCTCGCACTCTCCGCCCGCACCGTTCGACAGCTGTTCACGGCGCGGCGCGTGCGGCTGAACGGCTGCGCGGTCGAACACGGCCGCCGCTCCGTCTCCGAATTCTGCCGTGTCGAGGTCGACGATGAGATCGTGCAGGCGGCACGCACCGCGCGCTATCTGATGCTGCACAAACCGCGCGGCTGCGTCTCCGCGACGGTCGACGACAGGCACCCCACCGTGCTCGATCTGATCGACCTGCCCGACAGGTCATCGCTGCATCTGGCCGGCCGTCTCGACTTCAACACCACCGGCCTGTTGCTGCTGACCAACGACGGCAGCTGGTCGCGCCGGCTGACGCTGCCGCAGCGGAAGATCGCCAAGCGCTATCTGGTGGAGACGAAAGAAGAGATCACGCCCGAGCAGGTGCAAAAGTTCGCCGAAGGTTTCTATTTCCGCTACGAGAACCTGACGACGCAGCCGGCCGAGCTGAAACCGCTCGCCAGCCATCGCGCCGAGCTGGCGATCGTCGAGGGGCGCTATCACCAGATCAAGCGAATGTTCGGTTATTTCCAGAACGAGGTGACGGCGCTGCACCGGCTGGCGATCGGCGCGATAACGCTGGATGCGGCGCTGGCACCGGGCAGCTATCGCCACCTGACCGCCGACGAGATCGCCTCCGTGCCGGCGTGACCGAACCTTGATTTTTGTTCGACGCCCACTCACTGTTGCGGCGCTTCATGCACGAACAATAAACAAGGACTCCCCCGCATGTTCGCCACACTCAAGAGACACCCGAAAAAAGCGCTGCTGCTCGCCCTGCTGATCGCCGCCATCGCCTACAGCTACAGCTGGACCTTCACCCCCCACGGCCGGCTCGACTATCGCGCCGCGCTGTCGCTGCACCTGCTGTCGTTCACGGTCAACCACAAGCCCGATCCGGACATCGACTTCGAAATCCCGCTCGATGCCAACCTCATCTACATGTTCAGCGACCTGCTGCCGACCGAGCAGGTCGCCCGAACCCAGGACATCGAGATTCCCGCCGGCGACGCGAAGATACCGGCGCGTATCTACTGGCCGGCGGGCAGCGACGATGCCGCCGGTCCGCTGCCGCTCATCGTCTATTTCCACGGCGGCGGTTTCGTGGTCGGCAGCGTCGACATCTTCGACGGGCTGACCCGGTCTCTGGCCAACGCGGCCGGCGCCGTCGTCGTCTCGGTCGACTATCGGCTGGCGCCGGCGCATCCGTATCCGGCCGCGGTCGACGACTGCTACGCGGCGACGCAATGGGCGGCGGCAAACGCGGCATCGATCGGCGGTGATCCGAACCGCCTCGTCATCGCCGGCGACAGCGCCGGCGGCAACCTCTCCGCCGCCGTCGCGCTGAAAGCCCGCGACGAACGCGTCAACGGCGAAGCCGCGCCGCGCATCGCCGCGCAGATCATGTACTACCCCGCCGCCGACCTGACCGACACGCCCTATGCGAGCCGGCGCGATTTCGGCGACGGCTACGGCATTTCCACCGCCAGCGGCAAGAAATTCGAGCAGGCCTACGTGGCGCAGTCGGACCCGGCGCAACCGTACCTGTCGCCAGTACGCGCACAGACGCTGGCCGACCTGCCGCCAGCGCTGATCGTCACCGCCGGTTTCGATCCGTTGACGGGGTCGGCACAAGCCTATGCGGAGAAGTTGAAGAGCAGCGGCATCGCCGTGACCAGCGTCCACTACCCGGACATGATCCACGGCTTCATGAGCGTCAGGCTATTTTCGCAGCGGCGTCAGGCGCTGGAGCAGACACAGGCGTTCCTGCGCGAAACGCTGAAGGTCGCAACGCCGGCTTCGTGAGAACGCGGGCGCCTCGTCAGTGCATCGTCGAGGCGCCGTTCTGCAGACGCGCCTTCGACTGCTCCAGCAGTGTCCGGAACGCCTCGCTGCCATTGGCGGACCCCGTCACGGCGGCGAAGGCCAGATGCAATGCGCGCAGCGTGTGTTCGGCATTGACGCGCGTGGCCGCGCCGGTTTCGTCGCCCAGCGCGGCGATCATCGACTCGGCCTTGTCGATCAGCCGGGCCACCGCATCCATGCTCTCCTCGATCGCCTGCAGGCGACCGTCGGCCAGCCCGGCGTTGTAGGCGGCCTGAAACAGTTCGTCGCGCTCCGCTTTGGTCGCGCTGCCCTTCGTTTTCTTCGTCACGCTCTTTGCCCGCGAATGGTGGTGTGATGTGTTGCCGTGTCAGTGCGCTTCGACACGGATGCGCTCGATGCGCAGCGTCCTGATCTTCCACTCGCCGCCGACTTTCTCGTAGGTCTCGTGGTAGTAGCCGTAGCCGGTCATCTGCGAGAACGGCGCACCCGGCGGCATGAACAGCCGGTCGGTCATCGACCAGACCGCGGTCGCCGTCGTTGCGCCGGTCAGTTCGATATCCGCGTTGCAACCCTGATGAACGCTGACGATGCCCACCTTTGCGAAACCTTCGGCCGACCACGATGCGCGCCCTTTCAGCACGACATTCATCGCCGGCATGAAATCGCGACCGCTGCGGGGATCGGTGCAGCAGCCGCGATAGTCGAGCTCGCAATCGTCGGCGAGGATGCCGCGCACCAGTTCGGCATCGCCGCAGTCGACACCGCGAAAATAGCGTGCCTTGACGCGCTTGATCGCCTCGATGGCAACCATCGTCTCCAGATCGTTCATGGCTTTCCGCCCGCTCCCGCTCTCGTTACCGACGCTCCACGCCCGGGAGGTCCGGGCGAGAGGGCGCAGAGTCTTGCACTTCACCGTCGCCTTGGCCAGCCGCCAGATACGGATCAACCATCCCGTTCGAGCGCGGCCAGCAGACCGACCCGGCCGGCGGCCGCCTCGCTGCGCAGCACGATCGATTTCAGATCGAACTTCACGCCGGGAATCGCCTCGTTCACCAGTGGATTGCCGATCCACCAGACGACGCGACAGACACGGTGCCTGATGCGCCAGCCATCGTCCGTGCGCACCAGCGCATCGTCGTACCAGCCCGAGCCGTCCCACAGCGGCGAACCTTCGGCGGCGCGCCGGATCAGGCGCCAGCTGCCGTAGGTGAATGCCTGCGCGCTGTCGCCGTGCACCCGCACGACGTGATTCATCATGCAGTGCTGCGTGCTGTCGAACGGCGCATGAAACGCGGCGAAGTCCGCTTTGAAACTCGCCAGATCGCGCCAGTGCGCGCTGTCGCTGAAATCGGCTTCGACATCGCCGGTGAAGATTCGGTCGAACAGCTCCCAGCGCTGCGTGTCCATCGCGAAGCCATACAGATTGATGAGCTGGGTGATCGCCACGATATCGTCGGTCTGATTGGGCACTTTCTCTCCTCCGTTCCGTCGTGCGGTTGATCGTCATGGCCGGCCGGATGCCAACCATCAGGGAACCCGGCGAGTATCTCCCCGTGCCACCGGTGCTTCAATCGCCGGGCGGCATCGCGGCCGCGACCCGCGCCCATCCGTCAGCCGTACTGCAATCACGCATCATCACTACGTAAAGAGAACGATTGATTTCCGGCCAGTCTTTTGTTTTATTGGCCATCAATGCGCGAATACAGATATGTATTCGCATATGCGAACAAAAAAGATCATCACGGCAACCCTTCCGGTTGTCGCGGGCCGCAAGAATCCAAGTGGGTGGACATCCATCGGAGGCAGACATGACCCAGGTAATCATCGAACCGATCACCCCGAAGATCGGGGCCTATGTGAAAGTGGCGCCGGACGATGTCGTCAGGGAGGGCGTGCCGGAACAGATCCTCGCCGCGCTGAACAAGTACAACGTGCTGGTCTTTCCGCAGATCGACATGAACGACGAGCAGTTCCTGGCGCTGACCGGCGCGCTCGGCCCGCTCGAACCGGCCAAGACCACGGTCGACGGCTCGGAGGTCAGCGGCAAGGGCATCTACCGCATCGCGCTCGACAAGGATGACAAGACGCAGCTGGAGTACGTGAAGGGCAACGACTACTGGCACATGGATGGCACCTCCTACAGCATTCCGGGCAAGGGCACGCTGCTGAAATGCGAAAGCGCGCCGAAGGAAGGCGGCGACACCGGCTTCGCCAACCTGTTCGCTGCCTACGACGCGCTGCCGCCGGAGAAGAAACGGCAGCTCGAAGGGCTGCGCGTCGTGCACTGCATGGAAGCGGTCGGCCGCAAGCTCTACGAAAAGCCGACCGACGAGGACATCGAGCGCTGGAACCGCGTGTTTCCGCGCACCGAGCATCCGCTGGTGTGGAAGCAGAAGGATGGCCGGACGTCGCTCGTCATCGGTTCGACCGCGATCGACATCGTCGGCATGCCGCACGACGAGGGCTACGCGCTGCTGCAGGAGCTGGCCGACTGGTGCACGCAGGAGCAGTTCACCTATCGCCACAAATGGCAGACCGGCGACGTCGTGATCTTCAACAACCCCGGGCTGATGCACCGCTCGTATCCGTACGACGAAGCCTCCGGCCGGCTGATGCACCGCACCACGCTGAAGGGTTACGAAGCGATCGCCTGATACGACAGGCTCGCACAGCGTCGAGAAGCCCGGCTCGCCACAGCGGCGAACCGGGCTTTTTCTTTGCGGCGCTCAGCGCGCCAGCAGGCCGCGCACACGCTCGGCAATGGCGAGGCAGGCCGTCAGCCCCGGCGATTCGATGCCGAGCAGATGCACGACACCGGGCTGCGACAGCAGGACGAAATCGCCATCCGGCGCGCCCGGCGGCACGATCTTCGGACGGATGCCGGTGTAGCCGGCGATCAGGCGCGATTCGTCGAGGCCGGGGTAGTAGCGCCGGATCGCCTCGACGAAGCGGAATCGCTGCGAATCGTCGAAGTCGTGGTCCGGCCGTTCGACCCAGCGCACGTCGGGGCCGAACCGCAGCTGCCCGGCCAGATCGAGTGTCACGTGAATGCCGAGACCACCGGCGACCGCGACCGGATAGACCAGATGCCGGAACGGCGACGGGCCGCTGTACTGGTAGTAGTGCCCCTTGCACCAGCCCGGGCCGCTGGCGAAGCCGTCGACGCCGAGCCAGCCCGCCAGCTCCGGCGCGCGCAAGCCGGCGCTGTTGACGAAGCGTTCGGCAAACAGCCGGTAGCCATCGGCCAGTTCGACGACGACACCGTCTCCTCCGCCCCCGGCCTCGCGCCGCAGACCGACCACTTCGCTGCGGCAGACCAACGTGCCACCGGCGCGTTCGAAATCCGCCGCCAGCGCGGTCATCAGCGCGTGCGCATCGACGATGCCGGTGCCCGGCGACAGCAGGCCGCCACAGGCCGACAGCGCCGGCTCCATCGCCCTCAGTTCATCGGCATCGAGCTCGCGCAGATCGTCGACGCCGTTGGCCAGCGCCCGCGCGCGATAGCCGGCCAGCGTCGCCAGCTCCGCCGGCTGCGTCGCGACGATGATCTTGCCGAGTCGCCGGAACGGCACGCCGCGCGTGCGGCAGTAGTCGTACAGCAGTGCCTTGCCGCGCACGCACAGTTCGGCTTTCAGGCTGCCCGGCTGGTAATAGATGCCGGCATGAATCACTTCGGAGTTGCGCGAACTGCACTCCATGCCGAAACGCGGGTGGCGCTCGACGACGAAGGTCTCGCAGCCGGCGAGTTGCAGCTCGCGGGCGACGGCGAGGCCGACCACGCCGGCGCCGACGACGACCGCGCCCACCCGCTCCACGGCGGCGCGCCTCTCACTTCGTCGCGCGGCTCTCGCCGGCGCCGCTCTGCTCGCGCTGCGCGTACCACGCGACCGCATCCCTGACGGTCTCGGCGATCGGGCGCGGATTCCAGCCCAGCTCGCGCCGCGCCTTGCCGTTGTCGAGCGGCTTGAACGCATTCGACAGGAACACCGCGTCGGTGCTGATGATCTGATCCTTCTTGCCGAGCAGTTTGAAAACGCGCTCGGCGACCCAGGCGATCGCATAGGCGACCTGCAGCGAGATCAGTTTCGGCGGCGGGTTGCCGGTCTGCGCCGTCGCCAGCGCGAAGAAGTCGCGGTTGCTGATGTATTCGTTGGCGATGATGTAGCGCTCGCCGGGGCGGCCATTCTGTTCGGCCAGCAGCGCGGCGTCGGCGACGTCGCGGATGTCGACGGTCGGCGCGGCGGCATCGAGCGTGTGCTTCATCCTGCCGCTGGCGACATCCCACAATCCCTTGCCGTGCGGCGTCGGGCCGTAGTCCTCGGGGCCGTAGGTGTTGGCGACGCAGAGCGCGACGCCGGGCAGCCCCTTGTCGCGGCAGTACTCCAGGAAGCGGTTCTCCGCTTCGAGCCGCGCGAGGATGTAGGGCGAGGCCCGGTCGCGCCAGTTGAACGGAATCTCCTCGGTGACCGGCCCGTCGGGGTTGAAGCCGAGCGTGCCCATCGAACTGGTGAAGATGAAACGCTCAATGCCGAGTTCAAGCGCGATCTCCATCGCGTTGACCAGCCCTTCGACGTTGTTGCGATAGATCGGCGTCGGGTCGGTCAGCCAGAAGCGCGGATCGACGACGCTGTAGAAGACGCTGCCGCAGCCTTCCATCGCCGCGCGCAGCGAGGCCGGATCGAGCACGTCGCCGTAGTGGATCTCGACCGGCAGCCCGGCCACCGCCTCGGTGTTGCTGGTCTTGCGGAACAGCGTGCGCACCTTGCGCCCCTGCCGCACCAGCGCCTTCACCTCGTGGCTGCCGACGAACCCGCTGGCACCGGCGACCAGCACCGGCCTCTCACGCAAACTCTGTTTCAGATCGAACACGACGACACTCCCCGGAATCGCTCGTTGCGTGCAGCCGCCACATCCGTTCCGGGCCACCGCCTCTCGTTATCGATTGCAACGCCACCCGCTGCGAAGCGCCGGATTATTCCGCGCTTTGCCGATCGATGCCACCCTGCCTCACCACAGCGACAGCGACCAGCCATCCGCATCCGGCTGCAAGCGGTGCGTCAGCCGCAGGTTGTCGAGAAAGATCATGTCGTGCGAAACGACGACGAGCGTGCCGTCGTACTGGCACAGCATCGTTTCCAGCGCCTGCAGCGAGGCGAGGTCGAGATGGTTGTCCGGCTCGTCGAGCAGCAGCAGGCCGGCCGGCTCCTCCGTGTAGAGCGCAAGCGCCAGCGCCGCCTTGATCCGCTCGCCGCCGCTGAGCAGCCGCGTCGGCAGCGACACGCGGCCGGCATCGAGCCCGAGCAGCGCCAGCCGGCTGCGCAGAACGCCCTCGTCGGCATTCGCGACATTCATTTGCTGCAGCAGCGAGCGCTGCGGATCGAGCAGCGACAGTCGCTGATCGAGCAGCGCGCTGCGCACGAACAGTTCGCGCGTGCCGCCATCCGGCCCGATGTCGCCGGCGAGCAGCCGCAGCAGCGTCGACTTGCCGCTGCCGTTGGCGCCGACCAGACCGATGCGTTGCCCCCGGCGCAGCGACAGCGTGATTTCGCCCCGCAGATGCGGCAGCTGCGCCGCCGACAGCAGCGCGATCCGCTCCGGCGATGCCGACGACCGCTGCGGCGACATCAGAACGATCGACGACTGTTCGTCGATCTGCCGCGACGCTTCGCGCACGCGCTGCGACAACGCCTCGCGCGCCTGCTGTTGCCGCAGCTGCTGTCTGCCGCCGGTGGCCTCGCTGCGCTCGCGCTGGCGCCCGAGCAGGATCGGCGCCTGATTGGCCTCGGCGGCCTGACGCTGGCCGCGCGCCTGACGCCGCTGCTGGCGCTCGCGCTGTTCGGCCAATGCGCGCTCTTCGCGCCGGCGCTCGGCCTTCAGCTGATCGAGCCGCTGTTGCGCCTGTTCGCGCTGCCGCGCGCTGGCCTGCGCGTAGAACCCGTAGCCGCCGCCGTAGCGCTGCAGACCGAGACTCGACAGCTCGACGATGACCGCCATCGTCTCCAGCAGCGCGCGGTCGTGGCTGACGACGATCAGGCCACCGCTCCAGCTCCGCAGCCGCTGCATCAGCAGCGCGCGGTGGTGGCGGTCGAGATGGTTGCTCGGCTCGTCGAGAATCAGAAAGTCGGCACCCGACAGGAACGCGCCGGCCAGCGCGACGCGCGCGGCCTCGCCGCCGCTGAGCCGCGTCGCCGGCAGGTCGGTGCACAGATCGTCGAAGCCGAGCCCGGCCAGTTCCTGCGCGATGCGCTGCCGCAGATCCCAGCGCTCGGCCAGCGCATCGAAATCCTCCGCGCGCGAACTGCCGGCCTCGATGCGCTGCAGCGCGTCGAGCGCGGCGCGCACGCCGAGCAGATCGGCGACGCTTTCATGCGGCTGCGGTGAAATCCGCTGCGCCAGGTAGTGCACGCTGCCAGTGCGCAGGCAGCGGCCGGCGCTCGGCGCCAGCTCGCCGGCGAGAATGCGCGCCAGCAGGCTCTTGCCGATGCCATTGCGACCGACCAGACCGGTCGGCCCCGCATCGAACACGGCGTCGAGATCGTCGAACAGCAGGCTGCCGTCAGACAGTTGAAATGAAACGCTCTGCAGCGTCAGGGAAACGGTATTCGTCATCGGCGACTCCAGCTGATACCCGGCGCTTCCACCGCCGCGAGGGCGGGTGGAACCAACGTGAAGCGGGATCAGTGACGCATCGGACGAATACCTGTCGGAGAGAGTGGCGACTGTCGAGGCCGGCAAGCCTACCACCGCCCCGGGCGTGCCGACAGTGCCGGATTCCTCGACCCGCCACCACATGGCCCGTGACGTACATCGCAAAATCTTGAAATAGCAAAGTGGTCTGCTACGCTTTCCCGGCGTTTTGATCAGGGCACACTGCGCCGAAAGGCCCAGTTCGCAAAGCCACCGGTCTAAGGAGCGCGCATCGAAGCCAGATGCGCTCGCTATGACGGCGGAGCTACCGAAACGGCTTGCTGGATGGTTCACCCAAGGACGAAAGCGCTGCACCGGCGGCATGCAGCCAAACACCGACAGTCCAGACACTGAACGGTGCGGCTCGTGCGCCACTCCCGCCTCTCGCCGTTACACCCTGATTCATCAGGCCCGTTGCATCGCCGGCAGAAAACCGCCGCCGCGACCCGAAACCATCGGAACGGGTTTCATTGGTCCATTGATGACTCAGCATGACGAAAGAATCGAAAGGTTCGGCGACCGGAACGCCAATCGCCGGGCCCGATGACGACTGGCTCGCGACCGCGACCGCGACCGACGACGCGAACGCCCCGACTCCGACGGGGCCGCTGCGCCGTCTGCGCGAGTGGCTGCTGCTCGACGACATCGACGGCGATCCGAAGCGCTGGAAGCTCAGCACCTACCGGATCATCATCGCCAGCTCGCTGATCCTGTGCCTGCTGCTGGCCGCGCACTCGTTCGCCACCGCGTGGGCGCTCGGTGTCACCGCTGTCATCGTCACCATCACCGCCTATTACATCGCGCTGCTGACCGCGCTGCGAATCGGCAAACGTTCGCCGAGCCTCGGTGCCGCCCTGTTGCTGCTGATGGTGTACGCCTGCGGCCTGCTGATCCTGTTCGGCGTCGAAGAGCAGTCGCTGTCGGATCTCGGCGTCATCTTCCTGTACATCGCGCCGGTCATCGCCTGGATCTACTTCGGCCGGACCAGAGCCTTCCTGCTGATGGCGGCGAACATCGCGCCGTTCCTCTACATGGTCTCGCCGCAACGGCCGCTGTCGCCGCTCGGCATCGACCTGCTGATGCCGGATTCGCATCTCTACCTGCACGCGTTGCTGTTCCTGTTCTTCAACTTCTCGATACCGCTGGCGCTGTTTCGCGTGGTGTCGGCGCTGAACGCCGGCATCGGGCGCAACCAGCAGATCGCGCGCCGGCTGCGGCAGAGCAGCATGCTCTATCAGGACATGTTCGAGCACGCCAGCGGGCCGACGCTGATCTGCGATCGCAACGGGCGCGTGCTGCGCGCCAACCGTCAGGCCTGCGCGCTGCTGGACGACAACCGCGAACGGATCGAGGCCGGCGCCCGGCTGGCCGATCTGTTCGCGCCGGCGACGCCCGAGCTGCGGCTCGACGCGGTGCTGCAGCTCGCCATCGCCAACGGTTTCAGCGAGGGCGAATGCCGGATGCGCCACGCGGCCACCGCCGGCTGCGAGGTTCTGCTGACGATCAAATCGCTGAGCCATCGCTGCCTGCTGGTCAGCATGCGCGACATCAGCGCGCTGCGGGCGATGGAGCGCGACCTGATCGCCGCCACCGAGGCGCGCGACCGGCTGATCGCCTACGACGCGCTGACCAACCTGCCCAACCGCGAATCGCTGCAGCAGCGGCTGGAGGCGTTGATGGCCGACCCGGCGCTGCTGAAACCCGGCACGATGCTGGCGGTCGCCTGTCTGCGCCTGAACAGCATCCGCTCGATCAACGAGAAGTTCGGGCACCAGCGCGGCGACGATCTGATCCGCGAGTTCGGCGAACAGCTGGCGTTGCGCCAGCGCACGAACCTGCAGGCATTCCGGCTGCGCGGCGTGGTCTTCTCCGTCGTCGTCACCGGCTGTTCGACACCGGAACAGGTCGAGACGCTGCTGCAGCGCCTCGTCGACGAGATGCCGTCGCACTACCAGCCGAGCGAGCGGCCGGACGGGCAGGCGATCGATCTGGAGCTGTCGGTCGGCGTCGCCTTCACCCGCGGCAAGGAGATCTCCGCCGGCGATCTGATCCATCGCGGCGAACGCGCGCTCGAGATCGCCAGAAAGCAGGCCAAGGGACCGCTGGTGCTGTTCAACGAGGACAGCGCGCGCGAGATTCACCGCGAGATCGACATCGGCATCGCGCTGTCGCGGGCGATCGCGCGCAACGAATTCTCGCTGGTCTATCAGCCCAAGGTGGATGCGGAGCGCAACATCCTCGGTCTGGAGGCGCTGATCCGCTGGCACTCGCTCGAACTCGGCAACGTGCAGCCATCCGAGTTCATTCCGGTCGCCGAGCACCTCGGCCGCATCCATCTGATCAGCGATTTCGTCATCGACACGGTCTGCCGCCAGCTGGCGGCCTGGTACGCCGGTTTCGGCCGCGTCTGGCCGGTGGCGGTCAACCTGTCGGGCATCGATCTGCAGCGCGACGATCTGGCGCTGTCGATTCAGCGCACGCTGCAGCGCCATCGCGTCGAACCGGCCTGGCTGCAGCTCGAAATCACCGAGACCGGCCTGATCGAGAACGACAACGCGGCGCGGCGCAATCTGGAGAAGCTGATCGCGATCGGCCTGCGGATCGCCATCGACGATTTCGGCACCGGCTATTCGTCGCTGAAAAAGCTCAGCGAATATCCGATCCACGCGATCAAGATCGACCGCTCGTTCGTCGTCGCCATCGGCAAGAACACGCGCAGCGATCGCATCATCCAGCTGGTGCTGACGCTGGCCAAGGTGCTGAACTGCGAGGTGGTGGCCGAGGGGGTCGAAACGCGGCGCCAGCTGCAGTTCCTGCTCGACAACGGCTGCCGGCGTTTCCAGGGTTACCTGTTCCACAAGCCGCTCGCGGGTGCCGACATCGACCAGCTGATCGCCAGGAGCGGTCAGGCGCCGCTGCCGGTCAGCGACTGACGCAGCGAAACCCGACGTGGCTGGTCGAGGTGTCGATCGGCTGCGGATAGCGCGCCGCCGGGCGATAGCGCTGGCAGTAGTTCGGCGCGCACAGGTGCGAGCCGCCCTTGAGCACCTTGCGCGGAATGCGGGTCAGCGGGTCGCACGGATCGCGGCTGCGCTCGGCCGCCCCGCCGCGCGGGTTGTGCGGAATGCAGCACGGTTTGGCGGCGTCGGCGCGATGCTCGCCGTACCAGTCGTCCGTCCACTCCCAGACGTTGCCGATCATGTCGCAGAGCCCGAACGGGTTCGGCGCGAAGGCGCGCACCGGCGACGTGCGGGCATGACCGTCGAGCAGCAGGTTCCGATGCGGAAACTCACCCTGCCAGGTATTGGCCAGATGGCGGCCACCCGGCGTCAGCTCGTCGCCCCACGCGAACTCGGCGCCGTCGAGGCCGCCGCGCGCGGCGCGCTCCCACTCCGCCTCGGTCGGCAGCCGCTTGCCGGCCCAGTTCGCGTAGGCGATCGCATCGGCCCAGGTGACGTGCACCACCGGGTGGTCGTCGAGGCCGGCGAGCGACGAGCCGGGGCCGGTCGGGTGGCGCCAGTCGGCGCCGAACTCGAAACGCCACCACTGCCGCCAGTCAGCGCGCACCACCGGCGCTTCCGGCTCGGCGAAGACCAGAGAGCCGGGGCGCAGCATGGCGGGATCGGCACCGGGATAGTCGGCCGGATCGGGCGCCAGCTCGGCCGTCGTCACATGACCGGTGGCGGCGACGAAGGCGGCGAACTGCGCGTTGGTGACCGGCGTCGCATCCATCAGGAAACCGTCGACCTCGACCCGGTGCGCCGGCGCCTCCTCCTGGTAGTGGCGGTCCGACCCCATCGTGAAGATGCCACCGGGCACGGCGACCATCGCGCTCATCGCGGCCGTGCTCATGTCGACACCGCCGCACCGAGCGCCGCCAGCGCCATGTCGAGCACAGGCTCCAGCGCGAACGATCCGGCGTCCGGCTCATCGAGACCGAAACGCGCGTTGTCGTGCTCCACCAGCGTCGCCAGGAACATCAGGCTCAGCGAGCGCAGGCGGTCGTTCAGCACCGCTTCCGGCAGCGCCCGGTAGTGGGCCCGCAGCCGCCGCGTCGCCGTCACGTAGGCCGGCGGCGGCGCGGCGGCATCCGGCGCCTCGGTGCTGCCGAGGAAGCGGTGGATCGGGTGCGGCGCCAGCCGCGACTGCAGCAGCTGCTGCAGCAGGAAGCGGCCGAAGGTGTGCATGCCATCGTCGTCGCGGATCGACAGGATCGGCTGCCACAGCACCCGCAGCAGCTCGCGCGGCAGTGACTCGCCGGCAGCCGGAAGATCGGCCAGCAGCGCGGCGCGCAGCGGTTCGAGCGCCTGCACGCGCGCCTCCAGAATCGCCGCGACCAGCCCCGCCTTGTCGCCGAAGTGGTACTGGACGACGTTGTTGTTGGACTGGCCGGCAGCCGTCGCGATCTCGCGCAGCGACACGCCGTCGATGCCGAAACGGCCGAACAGCCGCTCCGCCGTCACGATCAGCAACTCCTTGGTCGACGGCCGCTGCAGCACGCGCCCGCCGCGCCCCTCCTTCACGCCCGCCATGCCTCTCCCCATCTTCGCCAGCCACCTCGTCAGCGCCGGATAATACACTTGACTTAAATAAAAACGAACGACTTAAATGCCGCCACCCACCGCGCATGACCGGCGCACCGACCACGGGAGATGACGCATGATCCGATTCCGCCGCTCCGCACTCGCCACCGCGATCCTGCTGTCGACGGCGCTCGGCGCGCCGGGCCACGCCACGCCGTCGTCCGGCATGAGCGCGCTGCCGCGCCCGCCGGAGCCGTTCCGGGGCCGGCTCGAACCGGCCGCCGCCGACTCCACCAAGGTGTTTCCGACACCGGTCACCGCCCCGGCCGGCGCGCCCAACATCCTGCTGGTGATGACCGACGACGTCGGCTTCGCCGCCGCCAGCACCTTCGGCGGCCCGGTGCCGACGCCGAATCTCGACCGCCTCGCCGAGCGCGGGCTGAAGTACAACCAGTTCCACACCACCGCGATCTGCTCGCCGACCCGCGCCGCGCTGCTGACCGGCCGCAACCACCACGCGGTGGGCACGGCGACGGTGTTCGAGTCGCCCTACCCCGGCTACTCGCTGCGCATCCCGCCGAGCGCCGCCAGTGTCGCCCGCATCCTGCGCGACAACGGCTACAACACCGCAATGTTCGGCAAGGACCACAACGTGCCGAACGGCGAGCTGTCGCCGGCCGGCCCGTTCGACCGCTGGCCGACCGGGCGCGGTTTCGAATACTTCTACGGCTTCGTCGCCGGCGACACCGATCAGTGGCGCCCGGCACTGTTCGAGGGCATCAGCCCGGTCGACGAGCCGGCCTCGCAGCGCGACCGGCTGCTCGACGTCCGGCTGGCCGACCGCGCCATCCGCTGGCTGCACAACCAGAAGGCCGCCGCGCCGCAGAAGCCGTTCTTCATCTACTTGGCGCCGGGCTCCGCGCACGCACCGCATCAGGCGCCGGCCGACTGGATCGCCCGCTTCCGCGGCCGCTTCGACCAGGGCTGGGACCAGCTGCGCGAGCGGACGCTGCAACGGCAGAAGGCGCTCGGCGTGGTACCGCCACAGACCGAACTGGCGGCGCGGCCGGCGCAGATTCCGGCGTGGGATTCGCTCGATGCCGACGAGAAACGCGTCTACGCCCGCTACATGGAGGTGTTCGCGGCGATGCTCGCCTATCAGGATGCGCAGTTCGGCCGCCTGCTCGACGAGATCGAGCGCATGGGCATCGCCGACGACACGCTGGTGCTGTTCATTCAGGGCGACAACGGCGGCGCCGGCGAGGGCGGCCCGCACGGCACGCCGAACGAGATGGTGCACCTGTCGTCACCCGGTGGCGACGATCAGCGCGACCTGCAGTGGCTGGCGCGCAATCTCGACCGGATGGGCGGCCCCGACACCTATCAGGCGATTCCGGCCGGCTGGGCGTTCGCGATGAGCACGCCGTTCCCGTGGATCAAGCAGATGGCGTCGCACCTCGGCGGCGTGCGCAACGGCATGGTGATCTCGTGGCCGCGGCGGATCGCACGCATCGGCGAGCTGCGCCCGCAGTACCACCACGTCATCGACGTCATGCCGACGCTGCTCGACGCCGCCGGCATCGAGGCACCGGCGACGGTCGACGGCATCGAACAGCAGCGCATCGACGGCGTCAGCATGACCTACACCTTCGACGCCGGCGACGCGCCATCGCAGCGCCACACGCAGTACTACGAGGTCAACGGCAACCGCGGCATCTACCACGACGGCTGGCTGGCCAACACCACGCCGCGCAACATGCCGTGGCAGATCGCGCAATCGCGCGACGACGGCGACACCGGCAGTTATCGCTGGGAGCTCTATGACCTGCGCAACGATTTCAGCCAGTCGCGCGATCTGGCGGCACGCGAGCCGGAGAAGCTGCGCGAACTGCAGCAGCTGTTCGACCGCGAGGCGCGCCGCAACAACGTCTACCCGATCCAGGATGGCGGCGCGATGAACCGCGCGATGGAGGTCGCGGCGGCCAGCGGCGCGTTCCGCTCCGAGTACGTTTACTGGGGGCCGGACATCCGCCTGCCGGTGATGTCCTCGCCGCAGATCTTCCGGCTGCCGTTCAGTATCGAGGCCGAGCTGGAGATTCCACGGGGCGGCGCCGATGGCGTCATCGTCGCCGCCGGCAGCCACTTCGGCGGCTGGAGCTTCTACCTGCAGGACGGGAAACCGGTCGCCCATGCCGCGGCCTCGCAGCTACCGGGCATGCAGACGCGCATCGCCGCCGGAGAGGCACTGCCACAGGGAACGGTCAGGTTGCGCTACGACATGCAGTTCGACGGCGCCGACGGCGGTGTGCTGACCATCTCGATCGACGGCCGCGAGGTGGCGAAGGGGCGGATCGAACACCGCCCGCACACGATGGCGGGCAATGGCGAGACCTTCGACACCGGCCTCGACTCGAACACGCCGGTGACCGACGACTACGACGACGGCGGCCGCTTCAGCGGCGAGATCCGGCGGGTGGAGGTCAAGCTGACGATGCCGAACCGGCCATCGTGACCGGCTCCGGTCGCTTCAGCCGAACAGCTCGTCGAACAGCGCGCACATGGCGCGCCACGAACGGCGGTCGGCCCGCTCCTCGTAGGCCAGCCCGGGGATGTCGCGCTGCGCCGCCGCCGGCTCGGTGAAACTGTGCGCGGCGTTGCCGTAGTGGATGAACTGCCAGTCGACCCGGTCGCGCCGGAACTCGGCCATGACGCCGTCGATGATCTCGCGCTTCACCAGCGGGTCGTCGGCGCCGTGACAGATCAGCACGCCGGCGCGATTGTGGCCGGCATCGCCCGGCAGCTCGGCCATCAGGCCTGCGTGAAAGGTCGCGATTGCCGCCAGCGGTGCGCCACTGCGCGCCAGCTCCAGCGCCGTGGCGCCGCCGAAGCAGAAACCGATGGCGGCCACCCGCGCGGCATCGACCTGCGGCTGCGCCAATAGTGTGTCGAGCGCGGCGCGCGCCCGCCCGCGCCACATCGCGCGGTCGGCGAACAGCGCCTGCATCGCCGGCGCGACGCTCGCAATGTCGGGATGCAACGCGCCATCGCCGAGCAGGTCCGCCGCCAGCGCCACGTAGCCGAGTTCCGCCAGCCGCCGCGCACGCTCGCGCGCGTGGTCGCCCAGACCGAAGGCTTCCGGAAATACGATGACGCCGGGCCGCTTGCCATCGCGCGATGCGTCGCAATGCAGCTCGCCGATGAAACGGGTGTTGCCGTCGGTGTACTCGATCCTGCTGCAAGACATGGCGCGGCTCCGCTGAGACTGTCGGTGCGGCGAATGCTATCCGATCGAACCGACACCGATTGAATCGATAGCGATGGAAGCCACCGGCATCCGTCCGGCAGCGAAAGAAATGCGGGCCGGCGCAAACCGCGCCCGCCCGCGAAGCAGAAGAGAGAGCGGCGGCGTGACCTTGCGGGCACGCCACCGCACCGCGACCGTCAGAAGCGGAACTTCAGCTGCACACCGTAGGTGCGCGGGTCGCCGTAGACCTTCGTGTTCAGACCAACGCTCGTGCTGTGATAGAGCTGGAGCCCGCCGAGCGCGTACTCCTCGTCGGTCAGGTTCTTGACGTAGGCCGTGACATCCAGCGCCTTGCCCATCACGTCGTTCCAGCTGACGCTGGCATCGTAGAGCCAGTACGCTTCCTGCTGCATCGTGTGATGGAGGTTCCTCGGCACTGCCTGCATCTCCGCGCTGGTGTGCAGCGAGTTGATCCAGACATCATCCTGGTACGACGCATTCGCCGTGAAGCGCAGCGAACCGGCATCACCGAGCGGCCAGGTGTAGGCAGCGGTGAGGCTGGCAGCGTGCTCCGGCGTGAACTGGAATGGCGTGCTGGAGAGATCGGCACCCGTTGCCGGGCTTCTCCACTCCTTGTACTCGGGATCGGTGTAGACATAGCTGAGCGTGAGCGTCAGGTTCTCGGTCGGCGCGATGACCTGCTCGATCTCGATACCGAAGATCTCCGCCTCCGCCGCGTTCTGGATCGCCGACCCCGG
This sequence comes from uncultured Verrucomicrobiaceae bacterium, assembly GCA_964515735.1. GTDB lineage: Bacteria > Pseudomonadota > Gammaproteobacteria > Pseudomonadales > CAMLJR01 > CAMLJR01. Next base: position 22,584 of record CAZEVP010000036.1, read on the forward strand.
CACGCCTCCAAGCGGATTGGGCACGCTGACGGTGCGCTGAATGTCGTCATACCACTGCTGATAGATGGCGACGTTGCTGCGCATCTGCCAGTCGCCGACGTACCAGTCGATCTTGGCACCGAGCTCCAGGTCCAGCACCGTTTCAGCGTCGAACGGCTCCAGTTCGCTGACCCGATTGCCGCGCGCGTTGAAACCACCGGCGCGATAACCATAGCGGCTGGCGACATAGAACAGCATGTCGTCACTGGGTTTGTACTCGAGCGATACCGTTCCGGTCGGCTGGTCGAAGCTCTCCTTCAGCTTGGCCGAGCACTGGCCTATCGGCAGCGCCGCTCCGGTCGCGTCCTGCAGCGTACACATGAGCGTGTCCGTGGCCAGGATATTCAGACGATTAGCGATCGTCATCTCCTTGTCGTCGTAGGTCCAGCGCAAACCGGCAGTGGCCGACCACTGGTCGGTGAAGTGGAACGTGCCCTGACCGAACAGCGAGTAGCTCTTGTTGGTCATGTCGGCCGTCTGCAGCGCACGGAACGCCCGGGCGTAGCCCGGTGAATCCTCGGTGCCATCCTCATAGTAGTAATAGAGCCCGGTCACCCAATCGAGCTTGTTGTCGAACGCGTTGCCGAGCAGCTGCAACTCGTAGCTGGCATGTTTCAGCGTCGACGTCTGATCCGAGGTCAGCGCCCGGATCGGAGAGGCATCGAGATCGACCACTTCGAAGGCATCGAGATCGCGATAGCCGAAGATGCTCTTCAGCGTCATGTCACCGCCGAGATCGAACGTGGTGGTGTTGAACAGCCCCCACACCTCGACCTCGCTGCGCGGCCGCATGTCGGTCTCCACCTTGGTCACGTTGCGACGGCTCGCCCGCTCCAGGTTGTCTGCCAGCGGCCCGTAATAGACCGCGTTGGCCCCTGCGAACGCATTCGGGTTGACCGCTTCCAGCACATGCCCCCGGCCGCCGATGTACATCTCGTCCCAGGTCAGGATGGTGTCGTTCTGGATGGTGTCACTGATGTCCCAGACCGCGGTGATGCGGGCGGAACGGTCGCGGCGACCGCCGAGCTTGTCGCCGTTGAGCTGGTTGTCGGCGACGTTGGTCTGGAAGCCGTCGCTGTCGACGGTACGGCCGGCGAAGCGCAGCTTGAAGTTGTCGGCCACCGGCAGATCGAGGCCGAACTGCACCTCGTTGCGATCGTAGTTGCCGAAGCCGAGAGTCACATCGGCGCGAACCTCATCGCCGGGGCGCTGTGGCGTCAGCAGGATCGCGCCGCCGGTGGTGTTGCGGCCGAACAGCGTGCCCTGCGGCCCCTTCAGCACCTGCACCGAGCCGAGGTCGTACATACCGAGGTTGCTGCCCCTGGCCGGCGACAGCACCACGTCGGCGAAGTAGATGGCGACGGTCGGATCCTGGCCGTACAGCGCCTCGGTCGGGCGCACGCCGCGCAGCGAGTAGACCGGCGAGTTGGCACGGCCGGAGGAGGAGCTGACCGACAGCGACGGCGCGATCGTCCTCAGGTCCTCCATCTTCTCGATGCGGAAGTCCTGCAGCGTCTCGGCACCGAACGCACTGACCGCGACCGGTACCGACTGCGCGCTCTCCTCGCGCCGGCGCGCCGTCACCAGCACTTCATCGATGACGCCGCGCGCCGCCGGCGCCTCCTGCTGCGACGCCTCCTGCGCCTGCGCGCTTCCCCACGGCATCACCACCACCGACAGCAGCGCCGCGGCGGCACCACTTCTCATCGCGCAGCGAACTGCGCCGACCAGCGGGCGAACCCCCTGCTCCAGACTCCCCTCTCGATACCCCATCTGAGTTTCCTCTCTAATCTAATTATCTGTCTCATCTGCCGCCGGTGCGGCGCACCGGCAACGTCGCGGGCGGCCTCTCGGCCAAGCCGACCGCAGAATAAAGCGCCCGTTCCCGGCCGAAACATTACGTAAATGCAAGAAAAAGCGAGACCGCCGTTCCCGCTTGGCGGGCCGGGCGATTCACGTTGTGGACCGGCCCACCAAATTGATACCGGATCGACCTTTTAACGCCGATCCGGCCACCGATTCGCGCACCGCGCGGCGCCGAGGCCGGGTTCGATCAGGGCCTTGTCGCCTCCGGCCAGCCGCGGCCGAATCGCTACCGGGTACGGGTGTTCGCCAGCCGGCCACCGGACCGGGCGGCGTTCACCGCCCCTGCTGCATGCTGCCGATGAAGCGGTCGGCCTCGCGGATCGACTGCTCCATCGCCGCCACCAGTGTGTCGACGTCGCGGTCGATCCGCGTCAGTTCGCCCTTCAGCGCGCCGATGGCGCGGGCGTTGAGGTTGTGTTTCAGGTAGAGCACCTGATCGCGCATCGGTTTCAGCGCCGGGTCGAGCCGGCGCTCGGCGGCGCGCATCGCCGCGATCAGCTTGCCGTACTGGGCGCGCGTGGCGCTCAGCCTGGCGGCGCTGTCGGCGCGCAGCCGCGCATCGGCGTACTGGTCGAGCTCGCCCTGCCACTCGTCGAACAGCGCCTTCGCCACCGACTCGACGCCATCGATGCGGCTGCGAATCCGCTCGGCGGCGGCAACGCTTCGCTGGTACTCGTCATCGAGCCTGTCGTAGACGCTCTCCAGCTCACCACCATCGACCTGCACCACGCTGCGGAACTGCTCCAGCGCCGAGCGGAACTGCTGCTGGCCGTCGCGCTGTGCCTGCTGCGCCTCCTCGACACGGTCGACCAGGATGTCGCGCTTGTGGATGCCGAACTTCTCCATGCCGCCGTAATAGGCCGACTCGCAGCCGGCCAGCAGCAACGGCAGTACCAATGCGGAAAACAGCAGTGATGCACGCATGACGGTTCCTCCCCGAACAGGCGGACGATCGTAGGCGGGTGGCGGTGGGAAGTCACGCCGGCGTCGTGGCGCGCCTTCATCGGTCGCGCAAGCCTCTTTCATCGGGCACGCAGGCGCCTCTCCTTGAGTTACACGAGCGCCTTCCCTTGGTTACGCAAGCGCCTCTCCTTGGTTACGCAAGCGTAATTGGCGTTGTTGCCGGCGCGGATATTTACTGTGTTCGACAGAAGCAGATTTGCATCGGCACCGGCCGGTGTTCGACGAGGAGAGATGTCATGAAAAAGAGAATTCTGATGGCCGCCGTGATCACCGCTTTCGCCGGTGCCGCCTTCGCCGCCAAGCCCACCAGCATCGTCTACGTGCAGGAAGTGCCGGTCGGCAACGAGATCTACGCCCAGTTCAAGGTCAAGTGCTCGGACAACACCGAGAAGGACGTCAGCGCCTGGGACAACCGCAAGCTCTGGTGTCAGGGCATCGGCACCAAGGACGACTGCGACAAGAAACAGATCGCCTCCGCCAAGAAAGCCTGCAAGTAACGGCTCCACTGCCGGAACCCCAATCGCCGGCAGATCGCAAACGCAACGGGGTGGCCCATGGCCACCCCGTTTGCATTGATACCCGCATCACTCCCGTCACCGCGCCCCCTGCTACTGCGTGCCGGCGGTCTCCGGGTTGAACTCGCGGATGAAGATGTCCCAGAAGGCGAGGAACAGCGCCGCCACCAGCGGGCCGATGACGAAACCGTTCATCCCGAACAGCGCGAAACCACCAAGCGTCGACAGCAGCACCAGATAGTCCGGCATCCGCGTGTCGCGACCGACCAGCACCGGCCGCAGCAGGTTGTCGACCAGGCCAATGACGCCGGCACCGAACGCGATCAGCACGATGCCGCTGGCGTAGTCGCCAGTGACGAGGAAGTAGATCGCCACCGGCCCCCAGATCAGCGCCGCGCCGACCGCCGGCACCAGCGACGCGATCGCCATCACCACGCCCCACAGCAGCGCCGCCTGCACGTCGAGAACCCAGAAGATCAGCCCGCCCAGCGCCCCCTGCGTCGCCGCCACCACCAGGTTGCCCTTGACGGTGGCGCGCGTCACCTCGGCGAACTTGGCGATCAGCAGCCGCTCGCGCGCATCGCCGAGCGGCAGCGCGCGGATCAGCAGGTCGAGCAGCTGGCGGCTGTCGCGCAGGAAGAAGAAGGTCAGGTAGAGCATCAGCACGATGCTGACGGTCAGGTTCAACGCGTTCTGGCCGATGGTCAGCGAACGCTTGGCGACGAACTGGCTGATCAGGACGGCGGCATCGGCGAACTGCTTGCGCACCCCGTCGGGGTCGATGCCGACCCGGTCGAGCAGCTCGATCACCTGTGGAAAGGCGGCCTTGGCGCTGTCGACGTAGGTGGCGTAGTCGATCTCGCCGCTCTGCAGCTTCTGGTACAGATCGATGCCCTGCTGCACACCGGAGATCAGCACCAGCGTCACCGGCACCACCGCCACCAGGATGCAGCACAGCAGCGTCGTCAGCGCGGCGGTGTTGGGACCGAGCCGGAAGCGCTGACGCAGCCGCTGCTGCAGCGGCAGGAAGATCACCGTCAGCGCCATCGCCCAGAAGATGGCGCCGAAGAACGGCACCAGCAACCGAAAGAACAACAGCGTCACCAGCACCAGCAGCAACAGGAAGGTGTTCCTCTCCAGCTTGTCCGCCATCGTCCATCCCCGGTTTCGGCAAAGCGGCGATCATTGCAACATTTACCTGCGTGAACAACTGCGTGCCGGCGCGAACGGTCGCGACCGTTCAGCGCCGATTCAGCCGTCGTGCCGACACTGGCCGACACCTTCACCGACGACGTACACCCGATGCCGAACCTCCCGACCACGCTGCTGCTGATCCTGACCGCAAGCCTGCCATCGCTGCTGGCGGCGCAGACCGCGACACCCGAACCACTGCCGCCGGCACAGGCCGCGCCGGCGCAGCCGCCGTGGCTGCAGACGGTGCGGGCACTGGCGATCGCCCGACTCGACACCGAGCTGCGCTACGCGCGCGAACGCCACGTCGAAGACAGCCAGCCGCTGCCGGCGGCGGTGCGCGAGTTCATGCGCGATCTGCTGCCGGACGAGCTGCTGGCGCAGGCGCGCTACACCGTCAGCGTGGACGCGCCGACGCTGCCGGCGCTGCTCAATCGCGGCCACCGCGAGCTGCTCGACCAGGACCACGCCGTCTCGGTGCCGGACCTGATCATCTTCAGCCGCGAACCGACCTTCGCCAGCGCCGCCGACGCGCGCTGGTGGGGCCACGAGCTGGCGCACCTGCTGCAGTACCGGCGCTGGGGCGGCACCGAGGCGTTCGCGCAGCGCTACGTCGACGATTTTCAGGCGGTCGAGCGCGAGGCCGAGGCTCTCGGCCAGCAGGCATTGCGACGCTACGTCGAGCGCAATGCCGGCACGGCCGGCGCGGCGGCTACAATCGCCGCTCCCACAACCGGCGCGGCGGCCCGCTGACCGAACGGCCGCCACCGCCCCACCGGAATCCGCTGTGACCCCTGCTTCCGCCAGCTCCTGGCCACCCGTGCTGCGCGCGCTGCGCCACCGCAACTACCGCCTCTACTTCTTCGGCCAGCTGTTCTCGCTGACCGGCACCTGGATGCAGAACATCGCGCAGGCGTGGCTGCTGTACCGGCTGACCGACTCCGGCACGCTGCTCGGCCTGCTCAGCTTCGTGCAGCAGATACCGGTGTTCCTGATGATCCCGATCGGCGGTGTCATCTCCGACCGCGTCAGCCGCCGGCAGCTGGTGATCGTCACCCAGTACCTGTCGGCGCTGCTGGCCGGCCTGCTGGCACTGCTGGTGCTGACCAACCAGATCGCCGTCTGGCACCTGTTCGTGCTCGGCGGCCTGCTCGGGCTGGTCAACAGCATCGACATTCCGGCGCGGCAGGCTTTCGTCGCCGACATCGTCGAGCGCGAGGATTTGCCCAACGCCATCGGCCTCTACGCATCGGCCTTCAACGGCGCGCGCGTGCTCGGCCCGGCGCTGGCCGGCGTGCTGGTGGCGCTGATCGGCGAGGGCTGGTGCTTCCTGCTCAATGCGCTCAGCTTCATCCCGGTGCTGATCGGGCTGCACTGCATGCGGATGGCCGCCGTCGCGCGACCACTGGTCACCGCCTCCGCCGGCGCGCAGCTGCTGGAGGGGTTCGGCTACGTGCGCCGGCACCGGCCGATCCAGGCCGTGCTGCTGATGCTGTTCGTCTTCTGCCTGGCCGGCACCCCCTATCTGGTGCTGCTGCCGATGCTGGCCGACCGCGAACTCGGCGGCGGCGCCGACAGCCTCGGCCTGCTGATGGGCGCCTCCGGTCTCGGCGCGCTGCTCGGTGCCATGCTGCTGGCGGCGCGGCAGACACCGCACGGCCTGCCGCGCTGGATCGCGCGGGCGGTCGGCCTGTTCGGGTTGTCGCTGTTGCTGCTGGCGCTGGCGCCGACGCTGTGGCTGGCGGCACTGGTGCTGGTCGGCACCGGCGCCTCGATGGTGCTGACGCTGTCGGCCAGCAACGCGCTGGTGCAGACACTGCTGCCGGACGCGCTGCGCGGCCGGGTGGTGGCGATCTTCTACATGACCGTCATGGGCGCCGGACCGGTCGGTGCGCTGGCGGCCGGATCGCTGGCCGAGTGGGTCGGCACGCCGCTGACGGTGGCGGCAGGCGGTATCGCCTGTCTGCTGGCCTCGCTGCGGTTCCACCGGCAGCTGCCGGTGCTGGCGGCAGCGCAACGAACGGTTGATAAACGCTAAACCGGGTCTATAACTAAACGCTGTAATCGGCGCCGTTCGCGCCGCCACCGTGTCAGAACGCCCCCACCGGGGGGCCACAGAGTGCAAGGGCCATGAACAAAACGACGTTGACCCCGAAAAAGGTGAAGGTGATCGAAACCGCCCTGGAAGAGCGCAAAGGCCGCAACGACCGCCGCAAGATCGACAAGGACGCAGGCTACGCGGGACCGGAGCGGCGCTCTGGCCGCGACCGCCGCAACGACGGCTGACGCCGCCGTCCAGGCTTCCGTTCCAGGCCGCCTCGCGCGGCCTTCGCATCACTGGCGGTCGGCGACCAGATAGAAGTCGGCGTCGATCGTATCCCGCACCCGCAGATTGCCGTTCAGCACGCTGAACGGCTCCAGCCCGAGCTGGCGCTGCGAAATCTGCATCGACCCCATCACCTTGATCCGCTGCGGCGTCACCTGCAGGTGCGCCGGAATCAGCAGATCGCTGACCCGCCCGCGCACCTTGACCCGCGCCACCAGCGTCACGTTCGGCGGCTCGCCCCGAATGCCGGCCACCCGCAGCTCGATGAACTGATGCGCCTCGGCGTAGAGCAGCTCGCTGGAGAGCATGTTGCGGCGCGTGCCCTCGATCGCCTCGGACTTCAGCGTGCCGGGAAAATCCTTGCCGGCGGCGCGGCGATCGGCCGGGCGGTCGACGGCGAGGTCGCGCACCGGGATCAGCAGCCGCGCGCCGGAGCGCCACAGCTGATCCTGCAGGAAGACGGTGCCGGAGATGCGGGTGGCGGCGATCACGTGGTTGTGGCCGAGCCGCGACAGCATGCCTTCGCGATAGACCTTCAGCGTGACCACCGACGTGCTGTCGCTGATCCTGTACAGCGTGGCGCCGGCCTCGACGAGCGCCGGCATCTCGCCCGCCGGCGGCAGAGCCACCTCGCGCGGCGTCAGCCACTGACACCCGGCCAGCAGCGCTATCAGGACCCAGCCCAGTCGACGCAACATCACCCCCACTCTCGTCCGCCCGGTCGCAGCCCACAACCGGTGTGATGTTAGTCGACGCCGCGCCGGAGCGGAGAACATCGCCATCGAAACCACGCGGCCGGTCGCGGATGTGCCGCTACTGCGGCTGCACCGGCACCCAGCGGCCGAGGATGTGCTGCAGCACGCCGGTCTGGCGCATCCGCTCCATCTCCGCATCGATGCGCCGACGCCAGCTGTCATCGCCCTTGCGCACCGCCCACGCCAGCGGCTCCTCGGTCAGCAGCTGGTCGAGGCTCATCAGGTCGCCGTAGCGCGGCTCGGTCGGCAGTCGCCAGCTGGTCGGCGCGCGGTCGAGCAGCAGGTCGATGCGGCCGTCGAGCAGCGCCTGCAGCCCCTGTTCGGCCGAGTCGAAGGCGACGCCATCCTCGATGCCGAGCAGCCTCGCGACGACGCCGCCGGCGCCGCTGTCGCGCGTGTAACCGAGCCGGTATCCCCCCTGCATCAGGCTGCCGGGGCCGTGGAAGCGCTGCACGTCGACGACCCGGATCACCGGCATCAGCCCCGACTTCTGGTACGGCATCGCGAAATCGGCCTGCGCCAGCGCGGCGTCGTCGATGACGAGTCCGGCCATGACGATGTCGACCTCGCCACGCTGCAGCGCCGGCAGCAGCGCCTCCCGCTCCATCACCACCGGCTGCAGCGGACGGCCGAGCTGCGTGGCCAGCACGCGGGCGAAATCGGCCTCCGCGCCGACCCACTGGCCCTCGTTCCGATAGCTGAGAGGCGGCCGGTCGACCGCCGTGCCGACCCGCAGCGCGGCACCATCCGCCATCGCCCCCATCCACCAGACCAGAGCCATCAACCCCGCCAGCCAACGCCAGACCATCCCGTTCCTCCCCTCGTCCACCGGCACTGCGACGGCAGTGCCAGTCCAATGAAAGCGCTAGGTGAAACTACCTATTACGATCGTCGAAAACCGAAACCTACAATGCCGCCCCTGTCTGCCCGCCGTCTCCGGCGTGCCCCGCTCCCGCCCTGTCCGCTGCGATACGGACTATTCCGTAGCCCGGTAGGTACATGAGCGAATTTTTCCGCGACGGTGTCCTTTCTACACTGGCTCCACCTGTACGGAAACCGGAGATACGGCAATGTTGGTACTTTCTCGACGCCTCGGCGAAACAGTGATGATCGGCGACGACATCAAACTGACGGTACTCGGCATCAACGGCAATCAGGTGCGGCTCGGCATCGCGGCCCCGAAGGAGGTCAGCGTGCACCGTGAAGAGGTCTACCGCCGTATCCAGGAAGAGCTGGATGGCGCAACCGGTAACCGTGTCGCCAACGGCTGACCGGTTCACGGATTCATCAACCGGTGCCAGCGATGGCACCCACGGCGATTCACTCGCCCCGGCCGCTCCAGGGTCTGCCCCGGAGCGGCTCTCGATGTGCCCCGGGAGGAATTCGGCATGTTGGTACTCTCCAGACGTCTCGGAGAAACACTGATCATCGGTGACGAGATCAAGATCACGGTGCTCGGCATCAGCGGCAACCAGGTGCGCCTCGGCATCGCCGCGCCGAAAGAGGTCAGCGTGCACCGCGAAGAGGTCTATCGCCGCATTCAGGAAGAGACCGGCCAGCCGGCCGGCAACATGCAGTAACCCGGGTACGCCGGCGCGGCGCTCTCACGTCTCCGCCGGCGGCAACCTGCAGTAGAAGGTCACCCCACCCTCGATATTCCGCTGCACGCCGATCTCGCCACCGTGCCGCTGCACGATCCCCTGGCAGATCGACAACCCGATCCCCATGCCGTTGCTCTTGGTCGTGAAGAACGGGTGGAACAGCTGCGCCTCCGCTTCCGGCGACAATCCGCAGCCGCGATCGATGACGCGGAAACAGATCATTCCCCGCTCCATGCCGCTCTGCACCACGACGCCGAGATTGCGCTGCGGTGACTCCGCCATCGCCTCCATCGCGTTGCGGATCAGGTTCAGCGCCACCTGCTGGATCTG
>CAZEVP010000037.1:0-31355 GCA_964515735.1 uncultured Verrucomicrobiaceae bacterium
GTACCAAACGCAGCGTTCAGGGCCGCGCTCTAACCTCCACCTCAGCCGCCACCCACACCGGATAACGCCCCAGGCTGAAGACGAGCGCGCCGCTGGCCAGGGACATCACCGTTCCGGCCAGCAACAAGTAGGCGTAGCTGCCGGACACGTCGTGGCTCAGGCCCGCCAGCATCGGCCCCACCCCCGAGGCCAGCGCGATCATCGACGACATGAAGCCAAAGATCGCGCCGTAATTTCGCATCCCGGCATAGCGGGCGGTCAGGTAGCCACAGAGCTGGATCTTGGTGCCCGCGGCATAGCCGCTGATGACGATGGCGACGACGATCAGGCCCGGCGCTCGGAACGACTCCAGCAGCAAGGGGTAGGCGATGGCCGTCGAGGCCAGTGTCAGGCCGCCCACCCAGCGCGCGTGGAAACGGTCGATGAGCCAGCCCGTCACCAGCTTTCCGACCACGCCGGCGGCACCGGCCATGCTCGCCAGCCACGCCGCCGTGGCGCGCTCGGTACCCGCCTCCACGAGAATCGGAAATTGATGCACCGACACCGCGATGGTGATGGTCAGTGTCAGAAAGGTGGAGATGGCCACGCGCCACAACTGCGTATCGCGCCATGCCTGCGCCAGCGTGAGTCCCGGCAACGGCACCTGCGGAGCGGACGTCTGCGCACGGCCTGCAACGCGGCGGCGCTGGTCCTTGGCATCGAACAGGAAGAAGGCGCTCAACGCCAGCGCGATGCCGCCCCAGCCCGCGCCCAGAAGTACGTAGGACATGCGCCAGCCCTGTGCCTGAATCAGCCCCTCCGCCAGCGGCGGCACGATCACCTGCGCCAGCGCCGTCCCCGACAGCGTCACCCCCAGCGCCAGACCGCGCCCGGTCTCGAACAGGCTGGCGATGGCGGCCGACCACAGCGTCGCCTGTATCAGCAGACACGCCAGCCCCCACACGCTCCACAGCCCCATCCACTGCAGGAACGACCCGCTCGCCAGACTGAAGGCGCAAATGGCGAGCGCCGTCAGCACGATGCCCGGCAAGGCGACGCGCCGGGTGCCGAAGCGGTCGATCAACATGCCGAAGAACGGCGACGCCAGCAGCGCCATGACGGCGCAGAGCGCGAGTCCGGCGGAGAGTTCGGTACGGCTCCAGCCGAACTCCCCCGACAATGGCTCCATGAACACGCCGAGCGCGGGCGTCATGAACGACATGAAGGAGAAACCGACACAGGCGGCAACGACGACGGGCCAGTGCGCCTTCCACTCCTGCGCGGCGGTTCGGGTGACGGTCATGACCTCTCTCCGGTTTTTATTGTGACGAGCACGAGGCAGCGCTGAGACCACCATCGACGAGCAGATCGATGCCGGAGATGAACGACGCGCGACCGGAGGCGAGAAACTCCACCGCGTCGGCGATCTCGTGCAGATTTCCCTGCCGCCGCAGCGGTGTCTTTCTGAAACGCTCCAGCTTCTCAAGGTTGTTCTCGAACTCCGTTCGTCCCTGCGAGGTCGCGATCATGCCGGGCGACAGCGAAACGATTCGCGCCTTTCGCTCACCCCACACACTCGCCTGACGCCGGCACAGCCGGATCAGCTCGAACTTCGAATACGAATAGCTAAGCCCCGGCGTCGGTTCGCCGCCGTGCGCCGCGATCAGCCGATCGATGAAATCCGGTGCCAGATGTGACGCCAGCACTTGTTGAACCTGCTCCGTCGGCGTCATGACATGCGCGGCCATCGAGGCGATGAAGATGGCGGCGGCACCGGGACTCACATGCGGCAACAGCGCATCCATCACCAGACGCGGTCCCAGCAAATTGACCTGCATGATCGTTCGCCAGTCGGCGAGGCTTGGCGACAGACCGGCGACATGCGCCAGCGTTCGCAGCGGACCGATCGCCGCGACGCGCTGCGCCAGCGCGTGCACCGATGCCGGGCTGGTGACATCGCACACCGCCACCGCGACGTCACTGCCTTCGCCGCGCAGCCGTTCGGCGACGGCATCGAGGCGCTGCTCGCTGATATCCGCCAGCAACAGCCGATGCTGCTGTCCCAGCCGGCGCGCCACCGCCATTCCCATGTCGCCGGCGCCGATGACGACCGCCAGCGGCTGCTCGCCCCACTGGCAGTCGAGCGCCGAATGTCCGCCGCCGGTATCCGGATGATTGTGCTGACGATGATTCATACCGCGACCCGTGCCTCTCACTTCTTCAACGGCCGCCCGCTGTCGCCGCGCGCGAACTCACCGATCTTCTGATGGATGAAGTTGTCGGGCGCATTGCCATGCTGCCGGATGTAGTCCCAGCCCTGCTCGTGCGTCGGGATCAGCACGCGCCCGGCGCACATGCCGTCGGCCAGGATCTTCGCCACCTCTTCCTGACTCTTGACCTCAAGGAAACGCCCCGGGCCGCGCATGACCACGTTATCCGACCACGGCTTCATGCCCTGCACCGACGTCGTCATGGTCGGCCCCGGACACAGGCAGCTGACGTTGATGCCCAGCGGCAACAGGTAGATCGCCAGGTTCTCCGACATCGACACCAGCGCCGCCTTCGAGGCCGCGTAGGGCACCCGGCTGGTCGCGTAGGGGTAGAGGCCGGCGAACGAGGCCGTGTTGACGATGTAGCCCTGCCCGCGCGCGATCATCTTCGGCAGCACGACGGCATTGGCGCGCACCGCGCCGAAGAAGTTGACGTCGAACATGCGCTGCCACTCGGCCACCGGAAAATCCTCGGGATTGCCGCTGTGCAGAATGCCGGCGTTGTTCATCAGCACGTCGATGTCGCCGAGGAACGATTCGGCCTGCGCCACCGTATCGGCAATCGACTCATCGCTGCCGACATTGCAGGCGATACCGATGGCGCGGCCACCCGCGGCCTCGATCAGCCGCGCCGTCTCGTCGGCACCGGCCCTGTCGATGTCAGCCACCGCCACGCGCGCGCCGCGACGAGCGAACTCCTGCGCGATCTCGCGCCCGATGTTGCGGCCGCCGCCGATCAGCAATACCCCTTTATTCTCGAACGAAAACATTGCGCTCTCCCGTGCAGAAGATGGAAACCATGAGAGGAAAACCTGCGGATCAGACGCCCATCGCGTAGAGAAAATCGGACGCCTTGCGAACGCCCCGACGCAGGGCCGGCTCATAGCCCTCCGCCTCGATGAGCGGCCCGAGCACTTCCAGATCGAAGAGGCCGCGATAGCCGGTATCGAGCACGTCCTGCATCAGCCGTTCGAGTGGCAATTCACCCTCGCCCAGATGCACCCGCCCGCCCGGCGCCGGTTTGCCGTTGCCGCCGATGACGACGTCGTCGATCTGCACCAGCGCGATGTGTGGCGCCGCGCGCTGCAGCACTTCACGCAGGTCGCGCTCCATCCAGCAGTTGCCGAAATCGACGACGAGGCCGAGGCCGGTCCGCTCGGCGACATCGACCGCATCGCGCAGCGTGTTGACGAAGGAGGCATCGGTGCGCAGCGATGGCTCGAATGCCAACTGCACGCCGCGTGCCCCGGCATGAGCCACGCACGGCGCCACCGCCTCGGCGAAGGCGTCGAGCACATCGCGCCAGCGCTGGCCGCTGGTTCTGCCGGGCGGGAAGTAGACACCGCCGGAGCCGTGGTCGGCGGCCGCATCGATCAGGCCATTGATCGCCTGCCGGCTCGCCGCCCAGCTCGCCGGTGCGTCGAGCGCGAAGGAGCCGCTGACGATGGTCGACAAACAAATATCGGCCGCCTTCAGTCGCGCCAGTTTTGCGGCAACGTCATCGCCAAGTTTCGCGATCAGCAGGCCGGCGGCGCGGACGCCGAGCGCCTGCCACAGCGCCAGATCCTGATCGAACGTCCAGGAGAACGAACTGAGCGCGTTGACCGAGAGACGCGGATGCATCACGACGACACCTCTTCCAGCCTGGCGTTCAGCGAACGCACCTCCGCCTCCAGCCAGCGCACCTCGCTGAAGTTTTCCCGCCCGCAATGGTCGAGCTGGTACGTCGTCGCCGCCAGCTTCATGCGCAGGGCCGCGCCGCTATCGGGCGCGGCCGCGAGCACTGCTTCCGCGAGGTGCAATGCCTGCATCGGTTTGCCGTCGGCAAGGTAGCGCTGCGCCCGTGCCAGCAGCGGTTCGGCGCCGCCCGCCAGCTCGACGAGATCGGGAAACACCGCGGCCGGCGGCACGTTGTACAGCTCCGTCGTCGACTCGAAACGGAACCAGCCCAGATGCTCCTCCCAGATCGCCCGCACCAGCCACGACACCTTGCCGTGGCCCTGACCGATCGCCAGTTCCGGCGGCAGCTTCACGCGCGCCATCAGCGTCCACAGATCGACACCGGCATTCATGCCGGCGAAGGTCTGGTCGCGAATGTGCCGCACCGCGTCGCGCATCTGCGTCAGCTGCCGGCGAATGTCGGCGGCGCCGCGAACCGGTTCGCCGTGGCCGGTGATCAGCACCTCCGGTTCGAGATCGATGACGCGCTGGACGCTGTCGAGATACCACTGCACATAGCGGATCTTGTCGCCGCGCAGCGTGTAGAGATTCGGTACATGACCGAAGATCGGCCCGGTCAGGTTGCCGGTGAAGACGATGCGGTCGTCCGGCAGCCACACCACCAGCGAATCGATGGTCTCGCCACCGGGCGTCGCATGAAGCTCGAAGCGGCGGCCACCGAGTTCGAAGCGGTGCGAATCGAAGAACGTCGTGGTGATGACCGGCTCCGGCCGCTCGACCATCTCCTGCGGGATGTCGCGGCGCCAGAGATGACGCGAGCGACGCTTCATCGCCTCGCCGAGCCCGGTGAAATAGCCGCGCACATGGCCGATGTTGGCCTGCGCGATGGTTTCGGTGCCGGGCTGGTTGAACAGCCGCCAGCCGCCGATGTGGTCGTCGTGGCTCTGCGTGAAGATGATCTTCGCGACCGGGTTGGCGCTGACCGCGCTCAGCCGGCGGAAATTCTCGTCGCGGCTGAAGACGATGCCGGTATTGACGATGACATCGCCGGCCGGCGTGACGACCCGGTAGGCGTTCGACACATCGCGCGACATGAAGATGCCGCGACCGAGGTCGACGGCATCCTGCCGGCCCTTGCCGTCGTTGACGATCTGCGCGTTGAGCGGCTGGTTCGGATCGGCCATCTCAAGCCACCTCGTGACGCACCGCGAAGCGATCGGTGTAGAACCGGAAGCGCTCGCGCAACGCCTTCAGGTCGAACCCGAAATTACCCGCCAGGTCGTAGACCACGCGCCCGTCGCGGCCGCGCGGGTGGTTCTGCATGTAGTCGCGCATGTCCTGCACGCTCGCCGGCGACGACGGCAGGCCGGCCGCTTCCAGCACCTTCTGCGCGGTGCCGACGTCATCGGACATCACGTCCTGGAACAGCAGGTCGACGCGCCGCGGCGCCGGCACCACATCCATGTCGCGCAGATAGGCGCGCAGCATGTACTCGATGCGATCGACCCAGTAGGTGACGTGTGCCTGAATATCCGGCTGCTTCTGATGCGCCAGTACCGACAACCCGCGCATCGTCAGCACCGATTGCAGAATGGCGAGCGGATCGCGGTGCGTCATGACGATGGTCGCATCGGGGTAGACCCGGTTCAGCACCGGAATCTGCTCGCTCTGCGCATTGCCCTTCAGTATCCAGCGGCGCTCGTCCGGAAACTGCAGCGCGATCGCCTTCAGCATCTCGCGGCCGTACTCGTAGTGCGGCGTCTGATCCTGCGAGCAATAAAAGTCGCGCCACTTCGGCACGTCCGCCATCCACTCCCACTGGTAGCTGGCGAAATCGGGAATCTGCAGTTCGTTCTCGCCGCAGGCGTGATCCGGCGAATGCTCGTGCATCGCCGCCATGATCGGATTGGCGCTGACGCGCTGCCAGCGCTGGTTGGCGCGATGCCAGCGCGGATCGATGCCATCCTCGCCACGACTCTCGCCGGGCTGCGGCGTCGCCTGATAGCCGAGGTAGACCGGCAGGTAACGCAGGCGGCGGTCGGCCGCGATCAGGTTTTCCAGATGCGTCGTGCCGGAGCGCGGCAGGCCGGTGATGAAGATCGGACGATCGATCTTCACATCGCGCAGTTGCGGGTTGCGCTCGATGAACGCCTGATTGCGCAGACGATTCGCCGCGGCGCTGGTGCACTGCTCGACGAACTGTGCCTTGGCCGACGTCCAGACGTTGGCGTCCTGCTCCACTTCGCCCAACAGGCGTTCGAGACGATCGAGAAAATCCATCGGACCGAAATCGCTCAGGCCAGTGCGTGCCTTCGCCGCTTCGAGCACCGCCGCCACCGACATATCGAGTGGCTCGCTCTCCGCCGCTTCCAGTACCGCGCGCCGCTCATCGGACAGGCGCGGATTCTGAAACTCATCAACCCGGAAAACCTTCGTTTCCACTGCTGCGTTTTTCATGCGACCGCGCTCCGATTACCGCAACCCGGAAATGTCGGCCTTGCCGGCATTCGCCATCCAGCCGCCATCGACCTTGACCAGATCGCCGGTGTGGAAGCGCGAGGCGTCGCTCATGAAGTAAACGCCGACGCCCTCGAAATCCTCGGCCGTGCCGAAACGCTGCATCGGCGTGCGCTCGCGCACCTGTTTGCCGAGCGGCGATTCCGGCCCCTTGTCGACCACCGTCTCGGAGACCGTGTAACCGGGACAGACGGTGTTGGCGCGAATGCCATAACGGCCGAGATCGACCGCGATGCCGCGCGCCATCGACGCCATCGCGCCCTTCGCGGCGTTGTAGTGCTGCATCCCGGCCGAGCCGGTCAGCGCGGAGAGGCTGGCGCAGAACAGGATCGAGCCACCGCCATCGCCGGCGTCGAAACGCGCCTTCATGTGGCGGGCGCCTTCGCGCGCCGCGTAGAAAGCGCCGTGCTGATTGATGCCGAGCAGGCCGTGGTACATCTCGCTCGACAGATCGAGGAACGACGGCGCGTGCGTCATGACGCCGGCGTTGGCGATCACGCCATCGACCCGCCCCATCGCCGCGACCGCCTCCGCCATCGCCTCGGCGACGCGCGCCTCGTCGGCGACATCGACCACCTGCGGCAGCACGCGCGTGCCGAACTGGCGCAGCTCGGCCGCCGCCGCCTCGTTCTTCTCGCGCCGCCGCCCCCAGATCACGACATCGCCGCCGGCGCGGGCGATACCGCGCGCAAAACCGAAACCGATGCCGGCGTTGCCGCCGGTGATCACCACGACCTTGCCGCTCATATCCCAAGGCAACCGCATCGCTCCCCTCCTCAGGGCACCCAAATCACCAAAAGAGGTTACTTTTTAAATCAATAAAACCATTAAATCAACGAAAATATGCCAATAGAGGACACTATTATGAACTCATGGGGTAAAACAGTTACCTTAATACCCCTCAAAACCCAGACAGCAGCTCCGGAACCGGCATGACGCAGACCAAGGCCAGAACGAGAACGACCATCGACGACGCGGCGCGGCGATTTCGGGAGCTGGTGCACAACACCGCGCCCGGCGCACCGCTCGGCAACGAGGAGGAGCTGATCGCCAGGCTCGGCGTCTCGCGCGCCACCGTGCGCCAGGTCGCCCGATTGCTGGAGCGGGAGGGGCTGCTGCTGGTCAAGCGCGGGATTCACGGCGGCTACTTCTCCGCCCGGCCGAACCTCGACACGATCGAGAGTTCGGTGAGTTCCTATCTGGAGATGCTCGACACCGACGTGCACGAAACGACCGTCATCGGCTCGGCGCTGTGGGTAGAGGTGCTGCGCAAGGCGGCCAGCATCAGATCGACGGAAATCCCGGCGCTGATGCAGCCGCTGCGCGAGCGGGTCGCGGCGCTGCAACCCGACAGCGGCTTCGACGAAATCCTCCAGCTGGAAAAGGATATGCGCGCGGTTATCTTCGGCCTGATCAGCAGCCGCTACATCGAGCTGATCTTCCAGATAAACCTGTTCTTCGCCCGGCGCCGCTTCCCGACCAATCCCGGCGATCTCGACGGCACGCCCTACCATCGCGAGTTCGTCCATATCTGGCGCAACGCCAAGCTGCTGGAGATCGATGCCATCACGGCCGGAGACCCGGAATCGGCCGCGCTCGCCGGCCGTCACAGCCGCAAGCTGTGGTACCGGCGCGTCTGGGGCGAGGATGCGATCTGAGAGAGGAAAAAGAAGGCGGTATGCGCACGAGGCACATACCGCCAAACGATGACGATCAGGTCATCGGGGAGCACCGGTAACCGGACGAACTCATCCGGTGAATAAAAAAGGTTGCAGCGGAGGCTGCAACCGAACCGTATCCGGCCCATCGGATGGACCGGATACGCAGGGTAGAACCCTCATCGATCTCAGAACGTGTAGCGAACCGACGCGCCGATCGTCCGCGGCGCGCCATAGTGATAAGCGCCGTAGCCGCCGCTCTCCACCACGTTCAGGCCGCCGAGCACGTACTCCTCGTCGGTCGCGTTGTTGACGTAGGCCGCGACGTCGAACGCCGAGCCCATCACGCTGCGCCAGTCGACCCGGAAGTTCCAGACCGCATAGGCATCCGCCTCCGAGAAGCGGGTCATCGCGGCGACGTCGGCATCGCTCCACCCGTACAGACCGAACTGCTTGACGTAGGGGTGGGTCGACATCGTGTCCTGCCAGTAGACGCCGCCGACCAGCGAGACATCGCCAACGGCCGGATCGAGCGGCAGCCGATAGGTGGCCGATGCCGTCAGCGACTGCTCCGGAATGTAGGTGAAGTCGCCGTTGCTGGTGTCGACGGCGGCGCCGGCGATCAGCGTGTTGCGCTCCTTGAACTTGGCGTCGACCCAGGAGTACGACATGTTCAGCGTCAGGTCGTCGGTCGGCATCAGCGTCAGTTCGAGTTCCAGACCGCTGATCTCCGCCTTCGCGGCGTTCTCGGTGCGGGTCACCAGCCGGGTGCCTTCGTAGAACGACACCGTGTTCTGGATGTCCTCGTAGGTCTGGAAATAGAGCGCCAGGCTGGAGCGCGCCGCGATGCCGGCGAGATCCCAATCCGCCTTGTGACCCAGCTCGTAGGTGACCACGCTCTCCTCGTCGAACGGCTGCAGCGTCGCGTCATCGACGCCGCGGGTGTTGAAGCCGCCCGCGCGAAAACCGGTCGACACGCTCGCGTACATCAGCACGCTCTCCGCCGGGGTGTAGTTGGCCGACACCCGCCACGTCGGGCTGCTGAAGCTCGCGTCCTCGGTGCGCGCGCAATTGGCGGCTCTCGCACCGCCCGGGGGCGCCTCGCCCGGCGCGAAGATGCCGCAGTTCATGCGGGCGAGATCCGACCATCTGCGCACCGTGATCTCGCGCTTCTCCCAGCTCTGACGCGCGCCGGCGGTGATCGACCAGCGGTCGGTCAGCGTGGCGGTTCCCTCCAGGAAGAGGCCGTAGGTGGTGTTGCGAATGTCATTGAGGTTGACGTCGTAGGAGAACGGCCCCTGCTGCAACAGCCGGTCCTCGGTTCCCGTCAGCTTCGACCAGTACAACCCGGTGATCCAGTCCAGCCGGTCGTCGAACGCCGAGCCGAGCAGTTGCAGCTCGTCGCTGTAGAACTCGGTATCGACCGAGTTGAGGCGGGGGTTCCAGGTCGCCGGCGCCAGGCCATCCACCACCCACCCCGGTGCCGCCGTCGGATAGGCGCCGAACAGCGGCAGCGCGGTGCCGTCGATGTCCGAGGCGCTTTCGAGATAGACCTGCCGGTAGCCGAACACATTCTTCAGCGTCAGCTCGTCGTTCAACTCGACCTCGGTCGTGTTCGACGCGAACACGTTCTTGACGTTCTCCTCGCTGTCGATGTCCGACTTCACCTTCCACGGGTCGTTGCGGGCGGCATTCTCCTCGACCGCCGCCTTCCACTGACCGATCCGCGGGTTGGCTGAGGCGCCGAGGCCGACGCTGTAGTTGACCGCGGTCGTCACCGGCACCGCGGCCGCCATGCGGTTCACGTCGTAGCCGAGCACCGTCAGGTTGTTCAGCGAGCCATTGTCGAAGTTGATGCTCAGGCGCACGTTCTCGGAATGCTCATCGCGATAGCGGCGGCCGTTCAGTTCATTGTCCGCGATGTTCTTCTGGTAGCCGTCGCGATCGAGCTTGCGGCCGGAGAGGCGCGTCTGCAGGTTGTCGCCGATCGGCACGTCGACGGCGCCCTCGAAGCTGTAGAGGCTGTAATCGCCGACCTCGAATTCGGCGTAACCACCCAACTCGGAACCGGGACGCTTCGGCGTGATCACGACCGCGCCGCCGGTGCTGTTGCGGCCGAACAGCGTGCCCTGCGGCCCCTTGAGCACCTGCAGCCCTTCGAGGTCGTAAAGCCCCAGGTTGCCGCCATGGATCGGCGCGATGACGATCTCGTTGAAATAGATCGGCGCCGCCGGGTCCTGGTTGAACGAGGCCTCGCCCTGACGCTGGCCGCGCAGCGTGATCACCGGTTCGTTCAGCGAGCCGCCCGACTGGGTGATCCGCAGCGAGGGCACCTTGGTGCCCAGATCCTCGACCTTCTCGATGCTGTTGTTGCGCAGGAAATCCTCGGTCATCACCGTCATCGAGATCGGCACGTCCTGCGCCATCTCGACGCGGCGCCGCACGCTGACGACGATCTCCTCGATCTGACGCACCTCGTTGTCGGCAGCGGCGACGGCGCCGGTCGTGTAGCAGGCGGAAATCGCAGCCGCGAGCGCGCTGATCGCCACGGTCGGCTTCCCGAATGCGGCCTGTTGGGACGCCTCTCTCTTCATGTTTTCACCCTCTGGTAACCCGTTATTTTTAAGTCGTCGGCCGATCAGGAACCGGCCCCGCCAGTTTCGGCCGCGCACCGCCACAGATCGCCGCAACCCGAACCTCCCCGCCTCCGGACCAGCCATCGACGAGAGGTACTCTCAGTGCAATAAAGTGCACTATTAAGACTTTATTATTCAAAATGGATGTCGTCAATAGCGGTTAAATCTTTGATTTATTGTAAAAACATCTAAAAACAACAAACTTCCAGGACAAATAAAGATCACTCTTTTGGATCAATTTTTGCCCAAAACGCCTTTCCGGCAGCACCGTGACAGCAGCCCGGACGGCGCGAGGGATGCCCACGGTGAATGCAAATGACGGGAGAAGGGGTGGCGCGAAAACAGGAGGGGGAACGGTGAAGCGAAAGGGGACTCTCTTTTCAGCGCCGGGGCTGGCGCCCGCCCGCCGCGCGGAGGCGGCAGGCGCGGATCGCGCCCCTCAACGCTGCGCCGCCACCTGTGCCGGCGTGACGGCACTGGCGTCGTTGCCGAAGCTGGCGCGGATGTAGGTGGCGACGGCGGCGATGTCTTCGTCCGACATGCGCTTGCCGAACATCTTCATCCGCGTGCGATCGGAGACGAACGGCGGCGGCGGCAGATCGGGGCCGTACAGGATGACGTTGAGCAGCGACGACGGATCGGGCGCCTGCACGAGCGGGTTGCCCGCCAGCGGCACGCCGAGCCCCTTGTCGCCGAGACCGGTCGGCAGGTGGCACGAGCCGCAGTGGACGGTGTAAACGATCCTGCCGTTGGCCAGCTCGTCGTCGTCCGCACGGCTGCCACCGCCGTGCGCATTGGCGGGCAGCTCCTTCAGATAGACGGCCATCGCCTGCAGGTCGGCATCGCTGAGGTGGCGCGTCGAGTTCATCACCACCTCGTTCATCGGCCCGTGCACGACGGCGCGCTCGCTCTGGCCGTGTTTCAGGTAGTCGACGATGTCGGCCTCGCTCCAGCCGGCGAGGCCGACGCCGGACGAGGTCAGGTTCGGCGCCGACCAGTTGCGATAGCCGCCCAGCTTCACCCGGTCGAGGTAGACACCGCCGGTCAGCGCCAGCCCGCCGCGCTCGGCGCCGAGCGCATTGCGCGGCGTGTGGCAGGCGCCGCAGTGGCCCGGCCCCTCGACCAGATAGGCGCCGCGATTCCACTGCTCGGAGCGATCCGCGACCGGCGTGAACGTCGCGCTGTCGTGAAACAGCGTCTTCCACGCGCCCAGCAGCGCGCGCTGGCTGTAGGGAAAATCGAGCGCGTTGTCGATGGCCGCCGCGTGCACCGGCTCGATCGTGCGCAGGTAGAGCCACAGCGAGGCGATGTCCTCGTCGCTCATCTTCGCGAAGGCGGTGTACGGGAAGGCCGGATAGAGATGAGTGCCGTCCGGCCGCAGGCCGTGCTTCATCGAGCGGTGGAAATCCTGGAACGACCAGCCGCCGATGCCGGTCTCGGCGTCCGGCGTGATGTTGGTCGAATAGAGCACGCCGAACGGCGTCTGGAACGGCAGGCCTCCGGCATAGGGCTTGCCGCCCTCGACCGAGTGGCAGGTGGCGCAGTTGCCCGCTTTGGCGAGATAGCGCCCCTGCTCGACGCTGGCGTCGAACTGCAGCGGATCGTGCGGCGCCGCCGGTGCCGAAGCTGGCGTCATGAACAGCAGGGCGAACCCGGCGGCAACGGTGATCAGCGCGGCCAGCGCGACGGCCGCAGCCGATTTGCGGAGTGACATACGACCTGCTTCTCCTTCCAGACTGATGCGCCGGCGAACGCGCCGTGCACGGACTTGAACGGGAAGATGCGTCGGCAACCTTATTCATCCCTGAAACGGAAGCGCCCGAACGACATTCGTGGAGTTTCAGTTACGTTAAAGGATGGCGTGGTGGCATAGCAGTGCGGTATCCGGCCTGGATGCCGCGATTCCGAGCCCATCGAGGATGGAGTTGCGCCACCCATGCAGATGCCATCGACAGCGCTGCGACCGCTGATCCGCACGCTGATCCACACCACCCTGTTCGCCGCCGCGGCAATGCCCGCCGCGCACGCCGCCCCGTTCGTGCGCGACGGCGTCGCCGGTTTCGTCGTCTCCGACATCAAATACGCGCTCGGCGACGACCAGCAGTCGGGCGACGAACTCTGCACCGACGGCATGTCGCTGCACGTCGCCGAGATCTTCGCGCTGACGACAGCCGGCAAGCGCCGCCCCGGCGAGAGCGACGACGCCTACGGCAAACGCCTCGAAGAGGGCGGCCAGCGCTTGTCGCGCGGACCGAACGGCGAGGATTACTGCCTGAACCCCGAAGCGGCACCGCCCGAACCACACTTCCGCACGCTGTCGTCGACCAGCGCCACCGCGCTCGGCATCGATCTCGACGCCAATCAAGAAAAAGACGCGCGCCCCGCCGCCTGCGCGCGGAGCGAATTCACCGGCCCCGGCGGCGAGCGCGGCATCGACAACCAGTTCTACCGGCTGGTCGGCTGCAGCCGCTCGTTCCAGCCGGCGGGGCAGTCCAACAGTTTCGCCATCGAGATGCTGAGCGGCGCCTGGGGCATCCTGCTCACGGTCAGCGGCATCGACGACCTGCGCAACGACGACGCGGTCGAGGTCGGCATCTTCGCCAACGCCGACCCGATCCAGCTGAGCCCGACCCGCGCGCCGCTCGACTACGCCACCTACGCCGGCGATCAGGACCCGCACTTTCGCGCCGTCACGCGCGGCCGCATCGACAACGGCGTGCTGACCACCGAGCCGGTCGACGTGCGCTTCCACAACGTCGTCAACAGCATGCGGCTCGAGCGCGTGCTGCGCGACGCGCGGCTGCAGGCGACGCTCTCCGACGACGGCAAACTGAGCGGCTATCTGTCCGGCTACACGCCGCTCGAGTCGCTCTACGACAACCAGTTCGGCTATCGCCAGGGCAGGAGCGGCAACGGCGAGCTGGCGCCGCTGCCGCTGCGCTCGGGCACCGCCAACGGCGCCGCCCGCGTGCTCGGCTACACCTGCCCCGGCGTCTACCAGGCGATGCACCGCCTCGCCGACGGCCACCCCGACCCGGCCAGCGGCCAGTGCACCTCGATCTCCACCCAGTACCGGATCGAGGCGATTCCCGCCTTCGTGGTCGACGCGGAGACCCGCAGCAGCAACGCCGAACTCGACAGACAGCGGGAGCAGCGCGATGCGTACTGAGCGTTCGAAACACCCACGCGCGACGCCCTTCGTGCAATTCGCACGCGCGACCGCCTGCAGCCTGCCACTACTGGCGGCGCTGGCCGGCTGCGGCGAGCGCGAAGCGGCCGCGCCCGTCGCGCCGTCGCCGCTGCGCCAGCTGACGCAGCAGAAGGAACCCGAGCCGGTCGGCGGGCCGCCACTGGTGCGCCGGCTGACCGAGGCGCAGTACCGCAACACCATCGCCGACATCTTCGGCGCCGACATCGCCATCGCCGCGCGCTTCGAACGCGGCCTGCGTTCGGAGGGGCTGCTTGCCGTCGGCACCAGCGAGGCCGGCATCTCGCCGTTCAGCATCGAGCAGTACGACGCCGCCGCGCGCGGCGTCGCCGATGCCGTCGTCGGCGAGGAGCGGCGCGGCCGCTTCGTGCCGTGCAACGCGCCCGCGGACGGCTTCGACGAAGCCTGCGCCACCCGCTTCATCGAACGCTTCGCGCCGCTGCTGCTGCGCCGTTCGGTGCAGAGCGACGAGATCGCGCACCACGTCGACACCGCGCGCAGCGGGCAGGCGCAGCTCGGTGATTTCTACGGCGGGCTGAAGTACGCGCTGGTCGGCCTGATGATGTCGCCGGAGTTCCTGCTGCGCGTCGAGAATGTCGCGACGGACGCAAACGCGGATGACGTCCGCCAGCTCGACGCCTTCTCGAAGGCGACCCGGCTCAGTTACTTCCTGATCAACAGCACGCCCGATCCGGAGCTGCTGCAGGCCGCTGCAAACGGTGAGCTCGACACGCGCGACGGACTGGCGCGCCAGGTCGACCGGCTGCTCGCCTCGCCGCGCTTCGAGGACACGGTGCGTGCCTTCTTCACCGACATGCTCGAATTCGACCTGTTCGACGATCTGGCGAAGGACCCGCTGATCTACCCCGCCTTCAACTCCGAGGTCGCCAGCCACGCGCAGGAGCAGACGCTGCGCACCATCGTCGATCTGCTGCTGGTGCAGCAGCGCGACTACCGCGAGCTGTTCACCACGCGTGAAACCTGGCTGACGCGGCCGCTCGGCATCGTCTACCGGGTGCCGGTGCCGACGCGCAACGGCTGGGAAAAGGTCGAGTTTCCGGTCGAGGAGCAGCGCGCCGGCATCCAGAGCCACGTCTCGTTCCTGGCACTGCACGCGCACCCCGGCCGCTCGTCGCCGACGCTGCGCGGCAAGGCGATTCGCGAGGTGTTCCTGTGTCAGGAGGTGCCCGACCCGCCGCCGGATGTCGACTTCACGCTGGTGCTGGACCCGAACGTGACGCTGCCGACCGCGCGCGACCGCCTGCACCGCCACAACAGCGACCCGGCCTGCACCGGCTGCCACCTGATCACCGACCCGCCGGGGCTGACGCTGGAGCGGTTCGACGGCCTCGGCACGCTGCGCACGCACGAGAACGGCGCGCTGATCGACACCCACGGCTCGCTCGACGGCATCGAGTTCGACGAACCGGACCGGCTCGGACAGGCGCTGCACGACCACCCGGAAACGCCGCGCTGCCTGGTCGAGAAGGTCTACCGCTACGCCGTCGGCCGCGACACGGTGTGGGAGGAGCGCGCCTACATGGACTGGCTGATCGGCACCTTCAAACGCGATGGCCACCGGCTGCCGCAACTGATGCGCGCGATCGCCACCAGCCGCAACTTCTTCGCCGTGCAGCCGGACGATGCGCGCGGGCACGCCAGCCTGAACCGCAACGTCAATACCGGCCCGAACACCCATTTGAACGACAACACCGATCTCAACGACAACGAAGGAGACCGCACATGAGCACACTGTCCCGTCGCCGACTCCTGCGGGGTGTCATGCAGGGCGCCGCCGTCGGCGTCGCGCTGCCGTTCCTGAACGTATTCACCGACGGCCGCGCCTTCGCCGCCACTCCGCAGCGGATTCCGGTGCGCTTCGGCACCTGGATCTGGGGCTGCGGCCACATTCCCGAACTGTGGGTGCCGCAGCAGACCGGCCGCGATTACGTCATGCCGGCCCACCTCGCGCCGCTGGAGCCCTACCGCGACAAACTGGCGATCCTCAGCGGCTTCGACGTCAAGCTCGATGGCGTGCCGAACAAGCCGCACATCACCGGCTGCCTCGGCCTTCGCACCGGCATTCCGGTGCCTAACGAGACGGTCAAGGCGCCGACGTTCGACGTGCTGATCGGCGACCAGATCGGCGCCGGCACCCGCTTCCGCTCGATCGAGGTCAGCACCTCCGGCATCCAGCGCTCCTACTCCTACCGCGCCGCCGGCTCGCCGAACCCGAGCGAGGTGTCGCCGCTGGCGCTGTACAAGCGCATCTTCGGCGAAGGCTTCCAGGACCCGAACTCGGCGCAGTTCACGCCGGACCCGCGCCACATGGTGCACCAGAGCGTGCTGTCGGCGGTGACCGAGGAGCGCCAGCGGCTGATGCGCAGCGTCGGCGCCGAGGACCGCCAGCGGCTCGACCAGTACTTCACGTCGATCCGCCAGCTCGAACAGCAGATCGCGATGCAGCTGCAGCCGCCGGCGCCGGTCGAGAACTTCGTCATGCCGAAAGCACCGAGCGAGGTGTCGCTCGATTCGGAGATGGAGAACGTGATGCAGAACCACCGGCTGATGGCCGGCCTGCTGGCCAAGGCGCTGCAGTGCAACCAGACGCGCGTCTTCAACGTGCTGCTGTCGGACACCGCGTCGAACCTGCGGCGCTCGGGCGAGACCGACACCCACCACACGCTGACGCACGAGGAGCCGGACGATCCGTCTCTCGGCCACCAGCGCCGCGTCTCCTGGTTCGCGCAGCGCAGCATGGTGGCGTGGCGTGAATTCCTCGACGAACTGTCGGCGATTCCCGAAGGCGAAGGCACGCTGCTCGACAACTGCGTCATCCTCGCCCACTCCGACTGCTCGATCGCCAAGGCGCACGCCGTCGAGGGCATTCCGGCGATGGTCGCCGGCAGCGGCGGCGGCCGCATCCGCACCGGCTTCCACCTCGCCGGCAAGGCCGACCCGATTACCCGCATCGGTCTGACGATGCAGCAGGCGATGGGCGTTCAGGTCGACCGCTGGGGCGTGATGTCGATGGAGACCAACCGGACGATTACCGAGCTGCTGGCCTGAGCACTTGATCGTGGCGCGGCCATCCCTGACCGCGCCACGATATTTCTGTCAGAACCATCCGGAGACCGATCGATGAAACTGAACGAGAGCTGCCGCCGATGGCACCTGCTATCGGCCATCATTCTCGCGACCAGCGCTCTGTGCGCCAGCGCGGCAACGACACCATCGACCGATGCCACGGTCTCGACCGACCCCGAATTCGGCCGCTACCAGATCCGCACCATCCCGTTCAGCGCCGACCTGCGGCTGCGCACCGCCACCTACACGCCGTCGGGCAAGGTGCTGGTCGCCTACTGGCCCGAGGGCAGAAGCGACGAGCGCCATCTCGACCTGGCGGTGATCGACGACGACGGCGGCAACCTGCGTCCATTCTTCTCGCAGAAGATTCCGGTGCGAGAAAAGGACAACGGCATCCGCTTCATGATCTTCGCCGACAACCAGCGCATCTTCCTCGGCGATTTCATCATCGAATGCGCCCCCAGCATCGACACCTGCGACCGCTCGCAGCTGCTCCCGGTCGAGTACCCGGCCGAGGTGGCGGGCGGTAACGTCATCGCGCACCGCTGGTCGGAGATCATCACCGCGCCGGACAACGAACACATCGCCTGGACCACGCTGCTCGCCAACTACTCGGCGATGGTCTTCACCGGCCGGCTGGAACGGCGGGAGAACGACTACCGGATCGTCGACACGCAGATCATCAGCACGCTGGAACCGTTCAGTGCCGACCCTCGGCACGCCGGTGGCTCCCTCCCCAACCCGATCCGCAACGGCGAGGTCAAACAGTTCGTCAAAGGCGGCGCGGCGATCTCGATGGTCGGCGCCTTCCGGCGCGATACCGCCGACTCGGTGGTGCAGGATCTGGTCAGCGGCGTGGTGACGCCGGTGACCGACACCGCCGGCTACAACGAGACCACGATCTTCTCGCCCGACGAGAAACTTGGCATCACCATGTCGCCCCGCTTCTCACCGGCCACCGACCTGCCGATCCTCGGGCTGATGCCGCGCCCCTATCCGGCCAGTCTCAACATGGGGCTGAACATGCACGCCTATACCCACACCGTCACCGGTGTACGACTGGCACGCAGCGGCAACATCGGCCCGGTGCTGATCGACATCGAACGCTCGGCCCGCCAGCCGGAATATCGCGGCCTCGATCTCAACACGCAGGACGAATGGGTTTTTCATTCGCCGATGTCGTGGCACCCCGGTGGCCGGAAAGCGATGTGGCTGGAGGGGCGGCGCGGCCCCGACTCGCGGTTCGGCAAGGAGATCCGCCTGCAGATGGTTCATCTGCTCGACCACCAGCCCGACACACCGGTCGCGGCGCAGCCGATGCCGACGCGGATTCCCTACGCCTCGACCGACCTGTCGGCCGTCGCGAAACTCGCCGCCAACGCGAATGCGACCGACGTCACCATCCACGGCCGCCACTCGGGACGGATCGACTACCACCGCAGCGCTGGCGGCGTGATCGAAAAGGTCTACGTCGATTTCAGTGACGATGGCGAGAGCATCTATCGCGGCAGCGAAAAGATGGTGCTGAATCCGCGCGGCAACTCCACCTACAGCGCCGATGTCACCCTCTCCGGTCCGCACAGCGGCAGGATGGATCTGAAAATGACCTTCGGCCCGCTGCACGATGCGCTGCCGTCACGGCTGATCTTCGCCAACGACGACACCGGCGCTCCGCTCACGCGCGGTCACAGCGAGTACGACGGCAAGCGGCTGAGTGTCGAGAGACTGATTCCGTGAATCGCGCCGGCCGGCTCCGGAGAGCGGCCGGCCACTCCCATTCGAGCGCGACCGATCGACTCAATCGCGGCAGGAAGGGTTGTCCGCCTGCGGCAGCGCGAGAAAATTGATGCTGAAGGGTGCCAGCACGACCCTTTCGTCATTCACACGGGCCGGTGCGATGACCGGCAGTGCATCCCCGCCATCGAGTGCCAGTGGCTTCCCGTTCAGCAACACGGTGCGGCTCTGCAGTTCGGGTGCCGTCAGAACGTAGAGATCGACCGGGCCAGTGACGTCGATCGTCGCCGGCGTCTCGCGCAGATTCATCGCCAGCACGGTCACGCCACCGACCATGCCACGCTGGCAGTGCGCATGGACCGGCAACCCCGGTTGCGCCGGGCCGGCATCGAGCACACCGGTTCCCATCAGACGCCGCCACATCAACGCCGCCCAGTAGCTGGCGTTCGGCATCAGATTCTTTTCGTCGATCACACCATTGCTGCCGCTGATCAATGCATGCGTGAAGATCGCATTGAGCCCCTGCCTGGCGAGGCGTGCCTGTGTGTCGAGATAGCGGAACGTGTCGAGGAAGGTCGGCTGCCAGCGCGTGCCGCCGCAGGCCGCGGCACCGGTCTCGGTCAGCCAGATCGGCGCGCCGGGGGCAACGCTGTCGCGCAGCGCCCTGTGGCGCTGGAACTGTCTGTCGGGCCGCGCCAGCCACTCGTCGGAGAGGGCGCTGTCGGCACCGATGCCGGCGGGTGAATCAGGCGGTGCGCAGCGCTCGGCGATGGCACCGTAGAAGTGATACGAAACGATGTCGACCTTCGGTTTCGGATCGGCCGCCATGTACTGTTCCGGCGTCGTCTTCTCCAGCGAGGGAACCGGCACCGGCACACCGAGAGTCGCCACACCCGGGCCGGCCAGTTTCACGGCCGGTGCGGCCCGCCGCATGAAGCGGCTGAATGTGGCGAAATCACGAGCGAAACTCTCGGCGCTCTGTCCTTCCGGCATTCGCCCCGGCTCAGGTGCATTGGGTTCGTTGAACAGCTCCGCCGCGTGGATCTCGCCACCGATCGACTGCGTGTAGGCGAGCCAGGGAGCGGCATGACGTGGCGTCCAGTCGCCCGCCGCATCGCGCACCCCTTCACTGACGGTGAAGCCGGTGATGATCTTCGCATCGACGACCTTCGCGAACTCGACGGCGCCGCGCCATGAATCCCGTGTCAGAACCACTGAAAACCCCTCGGGGGGCCGCGCCAGCCGAGGGCCGTCATCATCCTGAAAATAGACCGAGTTGCTGGTCGTTCCACCGTAGCGGATATAGAGCGGCCCAAGCGCCGCCGTGAGGTTGCGAAGGCGCCGGCTGGTCAGATCGGTGGGGTTGCGCGCCTCCCGCACCGCCTCGAATGCCTTCGCCCGTGGCTCCCCGCCCTCCTGCGTCGACTCGTCGTAGGTGCTCCAGGTCTCGCCACCGGTCAGGTGCGACATGCCGATCTGAAACGACTGGAAACGTTCGTCGAGGGTACGGACGAACGGCATGTCACGGCCATCGATCCGAAGCGTCGGTGGCGATGACGGGTCCACCATCGCGGCAGCCAGCGATACATCCGTCATCACCGCCGCGAGGGCCAGAGGTATGGCTTTTCGTTTCATGTCGAATCTCGCTATCGAGAGATATCAAAGCAAAAAAGCCCCTCCATGACTGGAGAGGCAAAGGCGACTGTAGCGGTGGCGGGGATCGACGGAGGGGAGCGATCTCCCCGCCACCTCGTCGTCAGAAGTTGTAACGCACGTTGACACCGAATTCGCGCGGCTCGGTCATCGAGATCTCGCGATAACCCGACACCGCCGTGCGCCCTTCGACGATCGCACCGCTCGGTCCGACACCGGTGACCATCTGATAGCCCTGCGAGATCGGGTTGGCGCCGCGCGACAGCACCCGCTCGGTCTCGAACAGGTTCTTGCCGTACAGCATCACCTCCCAGGCGCCCGAGTCGCTGCGCAGGCCGGTATAGAGGTTGAAGGTGGTGTAGGAGCTGACGTCATCCAGCGCATTGGACGGATCGTTCTGCGAACGGCCGTAGATCGTCAGCAGTCCGCGCACGTACGCCTCGGCGCCGATGTTGAGCGGCAAGCTGTATTCGGACTGCAGCGTCGTCGTCCACAGCGGCGCGAAGTTGGCGCGGGCGTTGGACGAGCAGGCGGCAACGTTGTCGCCACCGGTCGCCGCGCGAATGTCGCCAATCGTCGGGATCTGGCCCGGCGCATCCGGCCTGCCGTCGGCGGGCAGATAGTCGGCGCACGGAATCGTGGCACCGTCGAGTTCGCCCTTCGACCAGCTGTACAGCGCGCTGAAGTTCCAGTTGTCCATGATCTGGTAGGCCAGCTCGAGTTCGAGGCCATAGACGTTGACCGGCACCGCCGCGACGAAGTTGAAGCTCTCGACCGATTCGACACCCTGCGGGTTGGTGCTGACGTAATAGACGCCGCTGCCGCCACTGCGGTACGGGTAGTTATCGAACTGCTGATAGAAGACCGCGCCGTTCAGACGCAGCCGGCTGTCGAGCATCGACGACTTGACGCCGAGTTCGAGCGATTCCGAGGTCTCCGGATCGAGCTGGATGAAGCTCTGCTCGCGGGCGCTGAGCGCGGTGCTGAAGTTGCCGACGGTGTTGATGCCCGGCCGCCACGAGCTGCCCAGCGTTCCGTACACCATCAGGTCCGGGCTGAACGAGTGGTTCACCGACAGCATGTAGACCGTCTCGCTCCAGTTGTCGTCGCTGCTGGAGATGGTGTTGCCGGCGACGTTGACGCTGCTTTCGTTGGTGAAATCGATGTAGCGCAGGCCGGCGGAGATCTCCGTCGCGTCGGTGATGTGGTAGGTGACGTTGCCGAAGATCGACTTCTCGACCGACTCGCCATCCGAGATCACCGGCGTCTTCGCCACCGTCGCGAACGAACCGGGGCTGAGCGAGAACAGGAACACCGGCGTCTGCTGTTCGACGTTGTTGGTCGAATTGAACTTCTGGTACAGCGCGCCGACGACGACATCCGCGCGTTCGAACTCGGAGGTGAAACGCAACTCGTGCGATTCGCTCTTCTGATCGCCGCGCAGCTGCTGACCGATCTCCTGCAGCGCCTGCGGATAACCGGGGCCGAACACGTCGCCGGAATCGTCGGCGGCCTTGCGCACCAGCTCCTGCTCGGTCAGCGCGCCGGCGTAGTTGAGAACCATCGTGTCGGTGACTTCCCACGCGACTTCGAGGCCGGTGCGCTCCTGCACCTGATCGCTGGCGCTGCGGATGTCGGTGACACCGTGACGGTCGCCGGGCTTGATCAGGGTCGGACCGGAGCCCTGTGCCGGGTCCTCCAGACTCGCCGATTCAACCTGCGTGTTCTGGAAGCGCTTGGGCGTCACGCGCTGGTGCAGCAGGTTGAACGAGAGCGTGTCGACCGGCTTGAAGCGCAGCGTGCCGCGGAAACCGTCGCCGTCGTAAGCGCTTTTCTTGCCGCTGGTGACGCTGCGGAAGCCGCCGGCCTGGCTCTCCTCGGTGAAACCGGCGACACGCAGGCCGAGACGGTCCTGCAGGATCGGCACATTGACCGCGGCGCGGACGTTGTGGCCATCCAGATTGTTCTTGGTCGCATCGATGTAACCGCCGAAGTTTTCCAGATCGGGCTGCTGGGTGGTCAGGTTGATCGCACCCGACGGCGATGCGCGCCCGCGCAGCGTTCCCTGCGGCCCGCGCAGCACTTCGATCTGCGAGATGTCGAACAACGCCTGCATCGCTACCGCCGAGACGATCGGCGAGTCGTTGAGGTAGAACTCGACGGTGGAGTTGTTGCCGCTGGCGAACGAATCGAAACGCACGCCGCGCATCGACGCGTTCGGCGCGATCGGGTCTTCGGCGAGGGTCAGGCCGGCCACCACGTTCTTGAGATCGGCCAGCTGGCGCAGGTTCAGGTTGTTGATGGCGCTCTCGTCGACGACGTTGACGGTCAGCGGTACGTCCTGAAGCATTTCGTCCTTGCGGCGAGCCGAGACGATGACCTCTTCGAGGCGCGTGACGCTGGCTTCGGTGTCCGTCTGCGCCAGCGCATCGGGCATCGCCACGATGGCCGCAAGAGGAAGCATGGCGAGCCACGCACGCGCGTGCTGCTGCCGGTGATGAGCCCGAATGGCCCGGCGGATACGGTTATTCATTTCGCTTTTCCCAAAGAGTTAGTTATTGATTATCGACACAGTGATGACGAACGACTGCGGCAACGGCCTCCTCCAGGGCTCGGTTCGATGTCTGTTTTTCCAATGCGCAAAGACTATGGCTGCAGCGCGATGGAACCGGCTGCGGAAGCCCCCGTCTGACACCGTGCGTCAGATGCCTGAAACGAACCTGAAACGTGAGCGCTGTGGCGCGGGTTCGGAGCGAGGGTCGTCGATGACATGCACGCCGGGGTGGCACCGCGCCTGACAAACGTCAGAACAAGCGCATGTCGCCGAGACGACTAGAGCGGTTTCGCGACGGGAGAGGAAATGTCGCCGGAAGAGACGGGTTCGGCGGGAAAGAGAATCGTTGCGCGGAAGCCGCGATCGCCGTCGCCGCGACCCAGCCGCAGGCGCGCGCCGTGCAGCGAGGCGATGCGCTTGACGATGGAGAGGCCGAGCCCGACGCCGGGCGCGCTGTTGCCGGCCGGCCGGTAGAAGCGTTCCGGCAGCCGTTTCAGATCGCTGTCGGCAATCGGCTCGCAGTCGTTGCCGAACGACAGCGACAGTCCCTCCGCCGTCGACCGCAGCGCGATGTCGACCGCACCGGGCGATGGCGAGTGCTGCAGCGCATTCAGCAACAGGTTGCGGATCAGGATGTGCAGCCAGTCGGGCTGCCCCGCGACCAGCAGCGGATGCGTGGGCGCGTCGAGCTGAATCGCCACCCGGCGATCCACGGCCAGGCCGCCGAGCTCCGCCACCACCTCGACCAGCAGTTCGTTCAGGTCGACCGGCTGCCGCGTGAACTCCTGATCGGGATCGAGCCGGGCCAGCGTCAGCAGCTGCGTGACGGTGCCGGTCGCGCGCGATACGCGCGCATCGATGCGCCGCAGCATGTTGCGCGTCTCGTCGTCGGAGACCTGTCGCAGGTAGCGCTGCACTTCGGCCTTGATGGCGGCCAGCGGCGTCTGCAGTTCGTGGGCGGCGTTGGCGGTGAAACGGTGCTCGCTGGCCAGCGCGCGCCGCAGCCGCTGCAGCAGGCCGTTCAGCGCGGCCATCAGCGGCTGGATCTCCGCCGGCACCGCCGACATTTCGATCGGCTCCAGCGCCAGCGAGTGGCGCGCGGCGATGTTGTCGGCCAGCTCGCGCAGCGGACGCAAGCCGCTGCGCACCCCCAGGATCAGAATGGCGGTGGTCACCGGCAGCAGGATCAGCAGCGGAATGGTCGAGCGCAGCAGCACCTGGCCGGTGACGCGCCGCGCCTGTTTCAGGTCGACCCCCGCCGCCACCCACAGACCGAAGCGGGGATGATGGCGATAGAGCAGGCGCCACTCCGTCTCTTCGCCGTCGACGATCAGGCTGCGGGTGACGAATCCCTCGGCAACGGGCCGTGGAAATTCCGGCGTGCGTTCGCCGACGACGACCTGCGACTCGGTGAACCAGAGGTTGATCGCCGGCACCATCTGGTCGTAGCCGGCCAGCCGCATCACGCTGGCGGTGCGGGAGTAGGGAACGGTGCGTTTCTGGTACTGCTCGCTGATCACCGGGTCCGACTGCACCGCTTCCAGCGAGTGCAGGCTCAGGCTGATCGCCGCGGTCAGCTGCTCCTCGATCTGCTGGTTGATGATCTGGCGCGAGTAGAGCGCGGTCAGCGCGACCGAGGCCGCCCACACCGCCAGCGTCAGCCCGAGCAGAATGGCGATCAGGCGCCCCTGCAGCGACAGCGCTCTCATCGTATGCGGTAGCCGACGCCGCGCAGCGTCTCGATGAAGTCGTGGCCGAGCCGCCGGCGCAACCGCGAGATGTAGACCTCGACGGTGTTCGATTCGACCTGCTCGTCCCAGTTGCTGCTGCCCTCCTGCAGGCGGCTCTTGGTGACGAAGCGGCCGCGATTGCGCAGCAGCAGTTCGAGGATGGCGAACTCCTTGGCGGTCAGGTCGGTGATCTCGTCGCCGTTGAACGAGACGCGGCGCGCGGCCGGGTCCATTTCGAGGCCGTCGGCTTTCAGCGTCGGCGCCTTGCTGCCGGCGCGGCGCAGCAGCGAGCGTATCCGCGCGAACAGTTCGTCGAGTTCGAACGGCTTGGTCAGGTAGTCGTCGGCGCCGGCATCGAGCCCCGCCACCTTGTCGCTGACGGCATCGCAGGCGGTGAGCAGCAGCACCGGAATCTCGACGTGCTCGGCGCGCAGCTCCTGCAATATCCGCAGCCCCGATTTTCCCGGCAGGCGAATGTCGAGAATCAGCAGATCCCAGGCGCCGTTCCTGACGGCACCGTGCACCAGTTGTCCGTCGCGCAGCCAGTCGATGGCATAGCCGTCACCGGCGATGGCTTCGCGTATCGAATCGCCGAGCTGTTCGTCGTCTTCAACCAGCAATATGCGCATGCAACCCGCGACTCCCGACCTTGCCCGCACGCCGCTCGACCGGCGACCGTCCCGCGCGCGCGGCGAATGCGCCGCACGATGCGTGGACAGGCTTAAACGAAACTGAAGTCACGCGCCGTTACCGACTTCCAGCGTGCGGCCGTCGCGCCACTGCCGCAGCACCAGATAACGGCCGTGCAGCGCGCCGCGATCGCAGCGGCCGAAACCGAGCAGCGTTCCCTCGTGCCCCTCGGTGGCCGGCAGCCACTTGATCTGCTCCAGCCCTTCCCGCACGCCGTCGCGGGTCAGCTCCGGCGCCCGCGCCAGCCCTTCGGCGGCCAGACGCCCGAGGTCGAAGCCCTTGGCCGCCGCCAGCCGCGCGTTGCCCTCGATACCGAGGCGGTCGCACAGCGCAGCCAGCGCGCGGTTGTCGTCGGCGTGCATGTCGAGATAGACCCAGCCATCGATGGCGCGCGCGAAATCGGGCGCGTAGCCGCGCAGCCCGGCCGTGTTCATCGCGCGCGGGCCGCTCCAGCCATGCGCCGTCGCGGCGCGCGCCACCGCCGGCGCGGCGACGCCGAGACCGAGGTAGACCAGCGCGTCGATGTCGTCGAGCAGCAAGGTGAGGTTCGCTTCGGTCGCCAGCGGCGGCAGCGACACGGTCGAGCGAATCGGCAGGCCGATGATCTCCGCCTCGCTCTGGAAGAAGTGCAGGTGACGGCGGCCGATCGGCGAGCGGTCGCAGACGACGCCGACGCGACGCGCGCCGAGCGCGGCGACGTGGCGGGCCAGCACGATCGATTCGTCCTCGTGCGAGCCGACCTGCAGGTGGAACATGTAGTCGCCGCGCGCGCGTTCGGCGCCGGCCCAGTTGATGGTCGGCACGCGATGGCGCCCGGCCAGCGGCGTCGCCACCAGCGCGTTGTCGCCGATCGCCGGGCCGACGATCAGCAGCGCATCGCGCTCTGCCAGTTCCACATAGGCGCGCTCGACCGCGGCGGCGGTGCCGGAGGGCAGGCCGAGCCCCCAGGCGTGCACGAACTCGACCTCACGGTCGAGACGACCGGCGCGGATCAGATCGTCGGCGGCCAGTCGCAGCCAGCGTTCGATGTCGGTCGGTCCCGGAGGGCCGTCCGCCAGATCATTCAGAAT
This sequence comes from uncultured Verrucomicrobiaceae bacterium, assembly GCA_964515735.1. GTDB lineage: Bacteria > Pseudomonadota > Gammaproteobacteria > Pseudomonadales > CAMLJR01 > CAMLJR01. The sequence goes on from CAZEVP010000037.1 coordinate 26,467, forward strand.
GCCGACGCGCAGCGGTGCCGCCATCGCCCCTCTCCTTCGAATCAGTCCTGCCCCGGTCGCCGCGCGCGGCCGGTGGCATCGCGCAGCCACGCCAGCGCCTGCGGCGCCGGCTGTGGCCGGCCGATGAGATAACCCTGCGCCTGATCGCAGCCGAGCTGCGCCAGCGCCTCCAGCGTGCGCGCATCCTCGACGCCTTCGGCGACCACCGCCAGCCCGAGCTTGTGCGACAGGTCGACGATGGCGCTGACGATCAGCCGCGCGCCGTCGTCGACCAGCAGTGCGCGCACGAACTCGCCGTCGATCTTGACGCAATTGACCGGCAGCCGCTGCAGATAGCTGAGCGACGAGTAGCCGGTGCCGAAGTCGTCGATCGAGACGCGCAGGCCGAGCCGACGCAGGGCGCCGACCACCTCCAGCGAGCGCGCCGGATTGGCCATGATCGAGCTCTCGGTGATCTCCAGCTCCAGCTGCGCCGCCGGCAGTTCGTAGCGCCGCAGCAGCCCGTCGATCCGCGCCGGCAGGCCGGTGTCGAGCAGATTGCTGGTCGAGATGTTGACCGACACGCACGGCGAAAAACCCATCCCGCGCCACTGGCTGCACTGCGCGATCGCCGTTTCCAGCACCCAGGCGGTGAACGGGTGGATCAGGTCGCTGCGCTCGATCCACGGCACGAATTCGCCGGGCGAAATGAGTCCGCGCTCGGGGTGATGCCAGCGCATCAGTGCCTCGAAGCCCACCGCGGCGCCACTGGCGATGTCGATCTTCGGCTGATAGTAGAGGGCCAGCTGGCGCGCATCGATCGCCGCGCGCAGATCCGACATCAGCGCCAGCCGCTCGGGCCGCTTGTCGTCGAACAGCGCGCTGTAGACGGTGTAGCGCAGGTGGTTCTGCTTGGCGCCGTACATGGCGACGTCAGCGCAGCGCAACAGCTCCTCGGCGCTGGTGCCATCGTCGGGATGGAACGCGGCGCCGATGCTGGCACCGATCTGCACGCGCGTTCCCTCCACTTCGACCGGCTCCTCGATCGCCCGCAGCAGAGACGACGCCAGCTCGCCGACCTGATCGCGACGCAGGCCGCTGCGCAGCAGCACGGCGAACTCGTCGCCGCCGAGTCGCACCACCATTTCGTCGGCGCCGACGCAGGCCGACAGCCTCGGCCCGAGCACGCGCAGCAGCTGATCGCCGGCGGCATGGCCGAGCGTGTCGTTGATCTCCTTGAACTGGTCGAGGTCGATCAGCAGCAGCGCGAAGTCGTGCCCGGAGCTGTCTCTGCCGGCGATCGCGCGCTGCAGCGCCGGTTGCAGCGCGCTGCGGTTCGGCAGCCCGGTCAGCGCGTCGTGCGTCGCCTGCCAGGCCAACGCCTCGCGCTGCGCGTGGCGGTCGGTGATGTCAAAGAAGGTGACGATGGCACCGTCCGGCTCTCCGCCGCGCCACATCGGGTAGTACCAGTATTCGACCGGCACCGGGAAACCATCGCGGTGCCAGAAGAACTGGTCGTCGGCGTGGTTGCGCTGGCCGGTCGACATCGCGTGGTGAATCGGGCAGTCGCTGCCGTCGCAGGCCTCCGGTGCCTGCGGCGGGTGGTGCAGCGTCCGGTGCGCGGGCCGCCCGACCAGCTGGTCGGGCGAGTCGTACCCTAACAATGTCGCGCAGGCGCGATTGGCGAAGGCGATGCAGCCGCGATTGTCGATGCCGTAGATGCCCTCGCTGGTCGACTCCAGCAGCAGTTCGAGCTGGCGGTCGCGCTCGGCCAGGCTGCGCTGGGTGCGCTCGATGTCGGTGATGTCGCGGATGATCACCAGCCGCGCCGGGCGCCCGGCGAATTCGATGTGAAACGACGTCAGGTCGACCAGGATGACGTCGCCACCCCGGCGCCGGTGGCTCACCTGACTGTACGAACTGTCCCGCAGCGCGCGGATGCGCGGCACGCCCTCCGCCTCGAAGCGTTCGAGATACTGCGCCGCCAGCACGTCCTGCAGCTTCATCTGCAGGAACTCGTCGCGCGAGTAGCCGTAGTGGGCGACGGCGGCGTCGTTGACGGCGAGGAAGCGCATCGTCTCGCTGTCGAACACCCACATCGGGTTCGGGTTGTGCTCGAACAGGTAGCGGTACTGCGCCGCCGCCTGCTCGGTCGAGCCGCGCAGCTCCTGTGCCTCGATGGCGATGGCGGCGAGGTTGTGCGCGCCGTCGAGCAGAGCCAGCTCGTCGTCGCACGGTACGCGCGGCGTGCGGAAATACATGGCGAAGGTGCCGATGACGCGGCCGCCGCTGGCGATGATCGGGTGCGACCAGCAGGCGCGCAGGTCGTGCGCGAAGGCCAGTTCTCGGAATTCGTCCCACAGCGGGTCGGTGGCGATGTCGGCGACGATGACCGCCCTGCCGGTGTAGGCGGCAGTGCCGCAGGAGCCGCGATTGGGGCCGATCCGCGCGCCGTCGATCGCGTCGATATAAGCTTGCGGCAGGCCCGGCGCGGCGAGGTGGTGGACGCACTGGTCGGCGCCGACGCGCAGCACCGAACAGTGGGCGCCGGGGATCTGCCGCTCCACCATGCCCACCAGCCGCTGCATGATCCCTGGCAGCGGCTCGCCCCGGACCATCATCGCCAGCAGCTGGTCGCGCTCGTCGAGCGCGGAGCCGATCCGCCGCAGCTGGTGTTCGCGATCCCGTTCAGCCATCCGTTCGTTTCTCGTTCACAGCCTCATCCATGGCGCCGCCCGTGCGCCGCCGGACATGAACTCGCCATGGCGAGCTTCCGCCAGACCTCATGCGCGACGGGAATCGGAGGGACAGCGGGACGACGCGCTCCGCTTCGAGAGCCTGACCGCGGAGGTGGGCGGGGGTTCCTGCGGCCCCGATCATCGGTGAGAGGCCCGCGCGGCCCGATGTCCGGGTCCGGGCGGGCCGGCCACGTTATTTAGCAGCCCATCGGAAATCAATCAAACCGCGCGGCCGGAACCGCCGGAAAACCGGCACTCAGCGGCCGGCGCTGGCGCGTTCGAGCTGGTTGAACAGCGCGCGACGGCTGTGGATCATCTCGCGGCAGGTCTGGATCAGTGAGAAATCGACGCCGCCCGGCGCCTCGGCGGCGCTGTCGAGCTGGCGCTGCAGCTCGATGATCTCCTGCAGCAGTTGCTGCCTGACTGCGGCGACGTTGGCCATGCGCGGCGCGCCGATGTCCTCGCGCGACGGTGGCCGGTGCAGATCCAGCTCCTCGCTGACGGGCTTGCCCATCGCTCCCTCCCACGCTCGTTATTGAATGAATGGCGTCATCTACAGTCGGGACGGTCGAAGCCGCGATATCCGCGCCCCGATCCGGTTCGCACTGGCGATGGCGGGACACAACGGCGGTCAGTACGATAGCGCGGATGAACGCACCCGCACCAACAAAAGCCTCCGGCCTTGACTGGGATCACATCGACACCGTGCTGCTGGACATGGACGGCACGCTGCTCGACCTCTACTTCGACAACCACTTCTGGCTCGAATACCTGCCGCAGCGCTACGCCGCGCACCATGGTCTGGCCGAGACGGCGGCGCGCGAGCATCTGGTCAGCGCCTTCGCCGCCGAGCGCGGCACGCTGAACTGGTACTGCGTCGACTACTGGAGCGAGCGGCTGCAGCTCGACATCGCCGCGCTGAAGCACGAGATCGCCCACCTGATCGCGATCCGCCCGCACGTCGAGCAGTTTCTGACCCGGCTGCACGCGCAGAAACAGGTGTGGCTGGTCACCAACGCCCACCGCAAGAGCCTGCACCTGAAGCTCGGCCGCACCGGCATCGACCGCTGGTTCCACCGCGTCATCTCGTCGCACGACTACCGCGCGCCGAAGGAGGATCAGGCCTTCTGGCGCACGCTGCGCACCACCCACCCGTTCGAGCCGGCGCGCGCGCTGCTGATCGACGACAGCGCCGCCGTGCTGGCGGCGGCGCACCGCTTCGGCATCGGCCAGCTGCTGACGATGCTGCAGCCCGACTCGAAGCAGGCGCGGCGCGAGCACACCGACTACCCGGGCATCCATCACTTCGATGAAATCATGCCGGTCGACCCAATTAGTCCGTCAAGAACAGCCGTGTCGCCGCCATGAACGACTCTGCCGGCACCAGCGGCCGCGTGCGGCTCGACAAGTGGCTGTGGGCGGCGCGCTTCTTCAAGACCCGCGGTCTCGCCAAGGCGGCGATCGAGGGCGGCAAGGTCCACATCGACGGCGCCCGCTGCAAGGTCAGCCGCGAGGTCGGGCCCGGCATGACGCTGCAGATCCGTCAGGGCTGGGACGAGCTCGAAGTGGTCGTGCAGGGCGTATCGGAGCAGCGCGGCCCGGCGCCGCAGGCGCGTCTTCTGTATAGCGAGACGGAACAGAGCGTGGCGCGGCGCGAGAAGGCGTCGGCCGAACGCCGGGCACTGGCGGCGAGCCAGCCGGCCTCCCCGGAGCGGCCGACCAAGAAGCAGCGCCGGCAGATCCACGGTTTCCGCGAGGCGATGCGCGATATCCATTCCTCAGACTGAGTAAAACCGGGTACACGCCCCGGCTTTGCTCTCGCCGAATCAGGCGCCGTCGCGCCCGATTCGCGGGCCGGCGGGCAGCTCCGCTCCAACGTCGGCACGTATAATCGCCGCCCGTTTTGCGAGCACTCCGCCATGTCCGAAACCGACACGCTGCTGCGCTTCCTGTTCGACACCACCGACATCCGTGGCGAATGGGTCCAGCTCGAACAGAGCTACCAGCAGACGCTGGCCAACCACCACTACCCGCCCGGCGTGCGCCGGCTGCTCGGCCAGTTCCTGGCCGCCGCCAGCCTGCTCGGCGCCACGCTGAAGTTCGACGGCAGCATCACCCTGCAGGCGCGCTCCGACGGCGAGGTGCCGCTGATCATGGCCGAGGCCACCTCCG
>CAZEVP010000038.1:0-30088 GCA_964515735.1 uncultured Verrucomicrobiaceae bacterium
AGGCGCAGGCCTGTTTCCTCGAACCGCACACCGACATGAACCCGGTGCTGCTGAAGCCGAACAGCGACACCGGCGCGCAGGTGATCGTCCACGGCCGCGCGCTGACCGAGATGAACGCGCGCGACTATCACGCCTACAAGAAAGTGGCGATGAAGGCGGTGCTCGAATCCTACGAGCGACTGCGCGCCCGCTACGACTGGATCATCGTCGAGGGAGCCGGCAGCCCGGCCGAAATCAACCTGCGCGACCGCGACATCGCCAACATGGGCTTCGCCGAAGCGGTCGATTGTCCCGTCGTGCTGGTCGCCGACATCGATCGCGGCGGTGTCTTCGCCCATCTGGTCGGCACGCTGCAACTGCTGTCGCCGAGCGAACAGGCGCGCACGCGCGGTTTCGTCATCAACCGCTTTCGCGGCGACATCGCGCTGCTGCAACCCGGCCTCGACTGGTTGCACGATTACACGAAAAAACCGGTATTCGGCGTGCTGCCGTACCTGACCGACTGGCACCTCGAAGCCGAGGATGCGATCGCGCGGCAGCAGTCACTGAATCAGAGCGCGCAGACACTGCGCATCGCCGTGCCGGTGCTGCCGCGCATCAGCAACCACACCGACTTCGACGCGCTGCGGCTGCACCCGCAGGTCGATCTGCAGTTCGTCGCGCCCGGTGCGCCGATTCCACCGTGCGATCTGATCGTGCTGCCCGGCAGCAAGAGCGTGCGCGCCGATCTCGCCACGTTGAGAAAACACGGCTGGAGTGATGCGATCCGGCGTCATCTGCGTTTCGGTGGAAAAGTGCTCGGCATCTGCGGCGGTTTCCAGATGCTCGGTGCGACCATCGCCGATCCGCACGGCATCGAGGGCACTGCCGGCAGCAGCGATGGCCTCGGCCTGCTCGCGCTCGACACGGTGCTGGAAAAAGAGAAACAGCTGCGCCGCGTCGAAGGCTGGCTGATGCTCAACGGCGCCACCGTCAGCGGCTACGAAATTCATGCCGGCATCACCACCGGCAACGCGCTGAATAATCCACTGATCGATCTCGGCGAGCGTGTCGATGGCGCTCTCGACGCCAGCGGCCAGATCGCCGGCACCTACCTGCACGGCCTGTTCGACGATGACGCTGCGCGCGACACGCTGCTGCGCTGGGCCGGCCTCACCGACATACAGCCGTTCGATTATCACGCGCGCCGCGAGGCCGACATCGAGCGGCTGGCCGATACGATCGAACGGCATGTCCATCTCGATGCAATGCTGCAGTTTTGAAACACCGAACGACAAACATGAAGCGTCGGATTCGCCGACACTCGACAGCCACGGGAGAGAGACCATGAAATCACGCGCCGCCGTCGCCTTCGAAGCCGGCAAACCGCTGCAAATCGTCGAGATCGACGTTGCCCCGCCGCGCAAGGGCGAGGTGCTGGTCAAGATCAGCAACACCGGCGTCTGCCACACCGACGCCTTCACGCTGTCGGGCGATGATCCGGAGGGCGTGTTTCCGGCCGTGCTCGGCCACGAGGGTGCCGGTGTCGTGGTCGAAGTCGGCGAGGGCGTCACCTCGCTGAAACCGGGCGATCACGTCATCCCGCTCTACACCGCCGAGTGCGGTGAGTGCCTGTTCTGCAAATCGGGCAAGACCAACCTCTGTGTCGCCGTGCGCGCCACGCAGGGCAAGGGGCTGATGCCGGACGGCACCACGCGCTTCTCGTACAACGGCCAGCCGATCTACCACTACATGGGCTGCTCGACCTTCAGCGAATACACCGTCGTCGCCGAGGTGTCGCTGGCGAAGATCAACCCGGCCGCCGATCACGGCAAGGTCTGCCTGCTCGGTTGCGGCGTCACCACCGGCATCGGCGCCGTGCACAACACGGCGAAAGTGCAGGCCGGCGACACGGTGGCCGTGTTCGGCCTCGGTGGCATCGGGCTGGCCGTCATTCAGGGCGCGCGGCAGGCGAAGGCGGGCCGCATCATCGCGGTCGACACCAACCCCGGCAAATTCGAGCTGGCGAAACAGATGGGCGCCACCGACTGCATCAACCCGAAGGATCACGACAAGCCGATCCAGCAGGTGATCGTCGACATGACCGGTTGGGGCGTCGACCACTCGTTCGAATGCATCGGCAATGTCAACGTCATGCGCGCGGCGCTCGAATGCGCGCATCGCGGCTGGGGTCAGTCGGTCATCATCGGCGTCGCCGGTGCCGGTCAGGAGATTTCGACGCGCCCGTTTCAGCTCGTCACCGGCCGCAAGTGGATGGGCACCGCGTTCGGCGGCGTCAAGGGCCGCACGCAGTTGCCCGGCATGGTCGAACAGGCGATGACCGGCGAGATCGATCTCGACCCGTTCGTCACGCACACGCTGCCGCTCGACCGCATCAACGAAGCGTTCGATCTGATGCACGAGGGCAAGTCGATTCGCACGGTCATTCATTTCTGAGTGACCGACACCCGGTACGAGGCGCGATGCCGTGCGTTGTACCGGGACCGTGTGTCGCCACGGATGGCGACACCCGAGCCTGTACAGGGAGGTACGTTTTTGCGTGTCCCGGTACAACGCACGGCATCGCGCCGGGCCACGCTGGAGAGCGACCATGGAAAGAGTTGAACACCGCGCCTGCTTCGGCGGCTGGCAGCAGGTCTACCGCCACCACTCGCGAACGCTGCACTGCGACATGAACGTCGCCGTCTACCTGCCGCCGCAGGCGTCGCAGAAGAAACTGCCGGTGCTGTACTGGCTGTCGGGGCTGACCTGCACCGAACAGAACTTCATCACCAAGGCCGGCGCGCAGCGCTACGCCGCCGAGCACGGCGTGATCCTGGTCGCGCCCGACACCAGCCCGCGCGGCGACACCGTTCCCGATCTCGACCGCTACGACCTCGGCAAGGGCGCCGGCTTCTACGTCAACGCGACGCAGGAGCCGTGGGCGACGCACTACCGCATGTACGACTACGTCGTCGACGAACTGCCCGAGCTGATCGAAACGCACTTTCCGGCGACCGCCGCGCGCTCGATTTTCGGCCACTCGATGGGCGGCCACGGCGCGCTGATGATCGCGCTGCGCAACCCCGGCCGCTATCGCAGCGTGTCGGCGTTCGCACCGATCGTCGCGCCGACGCAGGTGGAGTGGGGCCGGCAGGCGCTCACCACCTACCTCGGCGACGATCGCGACGGCTGGAAGCAGTACGACACGGTCGAGCTGGTCCGCTCCGCGCTGACCGAACGGCTGCCGCTGCTGGTCGATCAGGGCGGCGCCGACGAGTTCCTCGACAGCGGCCTGAAGCCGCAGCTGCTGCAACAGGCCTGCGACGCCACCGGCCACCTGCTGACACTGCGCCAGCATCAAGGCTACGATCACAGCTACTACTTCATTGCCAGCTTCATCGGCGAGCACATCGCTCACCATGCCGCGGCGCTGAATCGCCCCTGACCACAGCAATCCCTACGACTATCCCGATAACGACAGGAGAAAACCCATGCAACTGACACCGTGCGCAGACGGCATCGCCATCGTCACCGGCGCCGCCGGCGGTATCGGCTCGGCCGTGGCACGCCAGATGGCCGACGCCGGCTGGTCGCTGCTGCTCAGCGATCTCGACGCGGCGAAAACCGAAGCCGTCGCCGCACCGCTGCGCAGCGGTGGCCAGACCATCGAGGTTCTCGCCGGCAACGTCGCCGACGCCGACTTCCCGGCGCAGCTGCTGGCCGCGCTCGGCGACCGCCCGCTCGGTGCCGTCGTCCATGTCGCCGGCCTGTCGCCGACCGCGCGCGATCCCGAGCTGATCCTGAAGGTCAACCTCGAAGCGACGATCAATCTGGTCAACGCCGTCAAGCCGCGCATCGCCGAACACGGCTCGGTGGTACTGATCGCGTCGATGTCGGCCTACATGCTGCCGATGTCGGCGGAGATACTCGCCGCCTTCAACGCGCCGACGCCGAGCGACGTGACCGCCGCGCTGAAACCGTTCGCGCCGACGCCGGAAGCGGCCTACCCGATCTCCAAGCGTGGTGTCATCGCCGTGGTCAAGCGCGAGGTGAAGGCGTTCGGCACCCGTCGCGCGCGCATCACCTCGATCTCGCCCGGCCTGATCGACACCGCGATGTCCCGCGCCGAACTGAGTCAGGCGGCGGCGACGCAGCGCATGCTCGACGCCTCGCCGCTGTCGCGCCTCGGTCAGCCGCACGAGATCGGCACCGCCGCCGCGTTCCTCTGCTCGCCGGCTGCGAGCTTCATCTCCGGCATCGATATTCCGGTCGATGGTGGTCTGCTGGCAGCGATGGGGATGTGAGATAAGGAGCGAGACCGATGACCGACGCCTGCACCATCGACACACCGCTCGGCTCGATGCTGGCAACCGCCGACGGCGGGCAGATCACCGGTCTCTATTTTCTCGATCAGCGCGACTGCCCGACCGACGTTGCCGCCGTCGCGACGGCGGACGGCGTGCTGCTTGCTCTGCGCGATCAGCTGCAGTGCTATTTCGATGGCAATCTGCGCCGCTTCGAGCTGCCACTGGCACCAAAAGGAACGCCGTTTCAGCAATCGGTCTGGCAACAACTGCTGCAGATTCCGTTCGGCGAGACGCGCAGTTACAACGACCTCGCCAGGGCGCTGGACAATCCCGGCGCGATCCGCGCGGTCGGTGCCGCCAATGGCCGCAACCCGATCAGCATCGTCATCCCCTGTCACCGCGTCATCGGCAGCGACGGCACGCTGACCGGCTATGCCGGCGGTCTCGAACGCAAGCAGCGCTTATTGGAAATCGAAGGCGTGCTGAGCGCACCGCCGGCACAGACGAACCTGTTCCCCGACTGAGCTCAGCCCGCCGCCGTCACGTTGACCGGAATGCCGGAAAAACGCGGCATGTAATTGATCGGCTCCAGCCAGTCGAGCAGCGACACCAGCCGCCCGGTGTAACTGCCACCCTGCGCTGTCGGATTCATCGACGGCGACAGGCCACCAAACAGGTGCGACATCGAGATGACGCCGCGACGCAGCTTCTCCTCGCCCTTGACCAGCGCAACGATCTGCCCCGCCTCCGACTCGATCCGGATCCGGTCGCCATCGGCGATGCCTTCGGCCGCCATGTCGGCGGGATTCATGTGAGCCCAGTTGACCGGGTATTTGCGGCGCGTGCGCGTCGCATCGATATAGGCGCTGTTCATCGCCTCCAGCATGCGACGGCAGGTGAGCTGGTAGCGGAAGCGCTCGTCGGGCCGCTCGTGCAATACGATCCGTAGTTCGTCCGCGACGTCGGGCGGGCAGAGTTCGAGGCGTGCGCCCGCATTTGAAGATGAAGAGTCTTCCTTCGCCGCCATCACGTACTGCGGTTCGATCTGCGGCCGCACGCCACTCGGGTTGGCCAGCAGCTCGTCGAACGGCACCGTGCTGCGCTTGCACAGGAAGCGCAGCATCGCCTCTGGCTCCGGCTTCGTCTCCATGTCGAGCGGCAGACCGTCGGCGATCACATCGAAGTCGAGACCGTAGGTCCAGTATTTCAGTGTCAGCGGCAATTCCATCCGCGCCGCGACGCCCCAGAAGAACTCCCAGTCATCGATGACGCCGGCCGGCTTGCTCACCACCGGCGGCGTGTACTGCGCGAACGCCTCGGGATAGAGCGCATCGCCCGGTATCGTGATGTCGTGGCGCTCGAACGGCTGCGACGTCGCGATGACGTAGTGCGACAGCTGCGCGGTCTCGTTCATCCGCGCATCGAGCGACACCAGCAGGTCGAGATCCTCGAACGCCGGCACCGCACGCGCCGGATCGCCGAGCCCCATCACCGGGTTGCCGCCGAACACGATCAGCGCGCGGATCCGGTCGGGACCGGGCGTCAGAATCTCCTGCGGCAGCAGCGCGGTCGGAAACTCGCCGTACAGCTTGCCGATATCGACGGTGCGGCACTTGGCACCACGCTCCCAGCTGCGCGTCGGCGCCACCGCCATCTCCACCACCTTGCGCGGATTCAGCGTGCCGGGGTTGCGCAGCCGGTCGCCAGCGCGCTTGTAGCCACCGGCCAGCGCGTTGACCGCCTCGATCATGAAATCGTTCAGGTTCGAGTGCGCCGACATCGACGGCCCCGAACCACTGCCGACGAACGCGCGCTTCGCCTCGCCGATCCACTTCGCCAGCAGCTCGATCTGCTCAACCGGCACGTCGGCGCGCTGCGCGGCCAGCTCCGGCGTGAACGGCGCGACGGCGGCGCGCAGCTCGTCGAGCTGCGAGGCGAAGCGGTCGCAGAAGGCTTTGTTGTAAGTGCCGTCGCGCAAAAGAATGTGGGCGACGGCCGCGAACAGCGCGGCATCGTTGCCGGGCAGCGGCTGGATCACCAGATCGGCGAAACGCGCCGTTTCGTTGTGGCGCGGATCGACGACGACGATGCAGCAACCGCGCTTCTTCGCCTCGAAGAAGGCCTTTGCCGGCGAGCCGCTCTCACCCGGCCCGAACGGATAGGTCTGGTGCGTCACCACCGGGTTGTTGCCGACGATGACCGCCAGATCGACGTCGGCGAAGGCCGGCTTGCCGCTCGCCATCAGCCCCATGCGCCCCGACGTGACCCACTTGGCCGACTGGTCGATCGTCATCGTCGAAAACAGATTGGGCGTGCCGACCGCCGACAGGAACGATTTTTCGAGCTGCGCGCCGAGCACGTTGCGATAGGCGCCGGTGCCGTGATAGACCGCGACCGCGCGCGGGCCGTGCTCGGCGATCAGCGCCGACAGTTTTTCGGCGATCTCGTCGAGCGCGCGCTCGGCGTCGATCCCGGCGAAGCTGCCATCGGCATTGCGCTTGCGGCTGCACAGCAGCCGGTTCTCGGCGCCGTTGTGAAAATCGATCGCCGACTGCCCCTTCACGCACATGTAGGCACCATACGGCGATGCCTTGCCATCGGCGACGACACTGACCAGTTTGCCGTCGTCGACAGTCACCTCCATCGAACAGAGCGCCCCGCAGTTGCGACAGAAGGTGTTGGCTTTGCGCGGCATGGCGATGACCTCTCGTGCGTTATTTGTCGTTATTCGTTCTCCCTGATCATCGCCGCCGCCTTGCCGGCGATCATCATCGTCGGCGAGTTGGTGTTGCCCGACGTGATGAACGGCATCACCGACGCATCGGCGATGCGCAGCCCGTCGATGCCGAACACGCGCAGCCGGTGGTCGACGACGGCATTCGGATCCGACGCTACCCCCATCTTCGCGGTGCCGACCGGGTGGAAGATCGTCGTTCCGATCGCGCGCGCCGCCTCGACCAGCGCCTCGTCGCTGCACACCTCGCCGCCGGGCTTGAACTCGTCGGGCGCGTACTGCGCCAGCGCCGGCTGTTCGACGATGCGGCGTACCAGCCGCAGCGAATCGACGGCGACGCGACAGTCCTCGTCGGTCGACAGGTAGTTCGGCTGGATGACCGGCGCCGCCAGCGGATCTCCCGAGCGCGCATGAACCAAACCGCGGCTGCCCGGCCGCAGGTTGCAGACGCTGATCGTGATCGCCGGAAATTCGTGCAGCGAATCGCCGAACTTCTCCAGCGACAGCGGCTGCACGTGAAACTGCACGTTCGGCGTCTCGTACTCGGGCGACGAGCGCGCGAACGCGCCGAACTGCGACGGCGCCATCGACATCGGCCCGCGCCGGAACAGCGCGTATTCGAGCGCCATCAGCGGCCGCCGCCACAGCGACTTGTACAGCGCGTTCATCGTCGGCACGCCGGACACCCGGTAGATCGGCCGCAACTGCAGGTGGTCCTGCAAATTCTCGCCGACACCGGGCAGATGCCTGACCACCGGCACGCCGAGCGCCTGCAGCCGCTGTGCATCGCCGATGCCGGAGCGTTCGAGAATGGTCGGCGTCGCCACCGCGCCGGCGGCCAGCACGATCTCGGCGTTCGTCCGCGCCTCTTGCAGCACACCGTGTCGGAGGTAGCGTACTCCGACCGCACGATTGTTCTCGACAATCAGCGCAACGACGTGTGCATCTGTTTCGAGCTTCAGGTTCGGCCGCGCCAGCGCCGGCTTCAGGAAGCCGCGCGCCGCACTCCAGCGCCGGCCGTGCTTCTGGTTGACCTGGAAATAGCCGGAGCCGAAGTTGTCGCCACCGTTGAAATCGTCGACCGGCGGGATGCCGACATCGGCGGCCGCCCGCCCGAAATCGTCGAGTACCTGCCAGCGCATGCGCGGATAGTCGACGTGCCAGCGGCCGCCGCTGCGGTGCAGCGCGTTCGGCGGCGAGACGTGATCCTCCTGTTCGAGGAAATGTGGCAGAACGTCGTCCCAGCCCCAGCCGGGCAGGCCGAGGTCGCGCCAGCGGTCGTAGTCGGCGGCCTGACCGCGCATGTAGATCATCGCGTTGATCGCCGACGAACCACCGATCACCTTGCCGCGCGGGTAGTTGAGCTGGCGGCCGCCGAGACCGGCATCGGCTTCGGTTTTGAACAGCCAGTCGGCGCGCGGGTTGCCGATCGCGAACAGGTAGCCGACCGGAATGTGGAACCAGAGCCAGTCGTCGCGCCCGCCCGCTTCGAGCACCAGCACGCGGTTGCGCGGATCGGCGGAGAGGCGCTCGGCCAGCACACAGCCGGCCGAGCCGGCGCCGACGACGATGTAGTCAAAAGTTTCGGGCATTTTCTTCGCAATTTTTTGTACGTGAATCTCTCCCCTCTCCCTTCAGGGAGAGGGGACTCAACCAGAGCGCTCCTAAACTTCGCCACGATGCAGACAGAGCTGTATCCACGGCCTTTCGCCCTCGCGTTCGTGAATACGAAAACGGCTCAACGCGGCATACGGTACCGCGATATTGGAAAAGGCGGTCATCGGCATCTGCAGCCAGTGGGTCATCACCAGACGGATGACGGCACCGTGCGAGACGATCAGCAGATGCTCGCCGGCGTGTTGCTGCAACAGCTGATCGGTCAGGGCGCGTACCCGTGCGGAGAACAGCTGCATCGACTCGCCACCCGGCGGTGTCACGTGGGTCGGGTCGGCCCAGAACTGATTGAGCAATTCGCCGTGATCGCGCATCACGTCGCTGATCGCGCGCCCCTCCCAGTCGCCGAAATGAATCTCGCGCAACTCGTCGCGCAGCTGCAGTGGCAACGCGCGAGCCTCGGCGATCTCCTGCGCGAAACGGGCGCAGCGCTGCAGCGGCGATGCCACCACACGCGTCCAGCCGCCGATCTCCCGCGTCGCGTCGCGCAGCTGCTGCCAGCCCTTTTCGCTCAACGCGACGTCGGTGCTGCCGCGAAAGATCTCGCCGCCCTCGCAGGCGCCATGACGCAGCAGATCGATGGTCGTAACACGTTCGTTTCCACTCACTTCCGCCACTCCATCAATTCCGGCTGGCTTTCATTGTTTCTGGCTGACGCCGGCGGCTTCGAAGCTGGCCATCTCGTTGTGCAGTGCGCAGGCGAGCCGCAACAGCGGCAGCGCCAGCGCGGCGCCACTCGCCTCGCCGAGGCGCAGGTCGAGGTCGAGCAGCGGCCGCACCGACAGATGCTCGATCAGCATGCGGTGGCCGCGCTCGGCCGAGCAGTGCGAGAACAGCAGCCACGGCCGCAGCTCGGGATTGAGTCGCAGCGCCACCAGCGCCGCCGCGCTGCAGATGAAACCGTCGACCAGCGACGGCACGCCGCGCTGCGCGGCGCGGATGTAGGCACCGGCCAGCGCCGCCAGTTCGAGACCGCCGAGCTTCGCCAACGTGTCGAATGGTGTCAGCCGGCGCGCACCGTGCAGCGCCAGCGCCTCTTCGATGACGGCAATCTTGTGCTCGACGCCGTTGATGTCGAGGCCGGTACCGCGACCGGTGATGACAACCGGTTCGGCCGGCAGCAGCGTGCAGGTGATCGCGGTCGCCGCCGTGGTGTTGGCGATGCCCATCTCGCCGCCGATGAACAGGTCGAGACGGCCGCGCTCGTCGCAGGCCGCGTCGATGACGTCGGCGCCAACGCGCAGCGCCTGTTCACACAGCTCGGCCGACATCGCCACCTCGCGCCGCAGGTTGCCGCTGCCGGCGGCGAGACGGCGATCGAGCACGCCGGGCAGCGGCTCCAGCACCACGACGGTGCCGACGTTGACCACCTGCAGCGGCACGTCGAGCTGACGCGCCAGCACCGAGATCGCGGCACCGCCGTGGGCGAAGTTGCGCACCATCTCGCCGGTGACCGCCTGCGGAAAGGCCGACACCCCCTCGGCGGCGACGCCGTGATCGGCGGCGAAGATGGTGATCAGCGCGCGCTCGATCGACGGCCGGTCGCTCCCCTGCAGCGCGGCCAGTTCGATCGCACTCTGTTCGATGCGCCCGAGCGAGCCGGGCGGCTTGGTCAGCTGCAACTGATGCGTGCGGGCGCGCTCGCGCACGGCGGTGTCGATCGCGACCGGCGCGTCGGTGTACCAGTTCATTCGATCTTCTCCTCGCGCTCCGATAGCGGAGCACCTTTCAACACTTGCGGCAGCCCGGCGGCGACGAACAGCACGCGATCGCTCAGGCGCGCCAGCGCCTGATGCAGCCAGCCGGCCTCGTCGACGAAGCGGCGCGCCAGCGCGTTCATCGGCACCACACCCTGCCCGACTTCGTTGCTGACCAGCAGCAGACGCCCCGGCAGCTCCGGTATGACGTGCAACAACGCCTCGCGCTCACGCGCGAGACGCTCCGGGTCTTTGTCGATCAGCAGATTAGTCAGCCACAGCGTCAGGCAGTCGACCAGCAGACAGCGCCCGGAAGAGGCCTCGCGCATCAGCACCTGCGCCAATGCCAGTGGCTCCTCGACGGTGCGCCAGCGGCTGTCGCGGCGCTGCTGGTGATGGCGGATGCGCTCGGCCATCTCGCCGTCGCCGGCGGTCGCGGTGGCGATGTAGACGCAGTCGAGGCCGGAGGCCTGCGCCAGCCGTTCGGCCAGCGCGCTCTTGCCGGAGCGGGCACCACCGAGGATCAGTTCGACCATCGAAATCCTCCGGCCCGGCGCGGGCGAGGCCGGGTCGCAAAGCAAACGGTATAGTGCGGGCCTGTCGAACGACGACGCACGCAGCGATCCACGAAATCAGGAGTCACCACGATGGGCAACCGCCTCTCCAAGATCTACACACGCACCGGCGACGACGGCACCACCGGCCTCGGCGACGGCTCGCGCATCGCCAAGGATCATCCGCGCATGGTGGCGATCGGCAGTGTCGACGAGCTGAATTCGCTGGTGGGAATGCTGCGCGCGGAGCTGTCCGACGGGGATGAGTACCAGCCGCTGCTCAGCTCGATCCAGCACCGGCTGTTCGATCTGGGCGGCGAATTGTCGATTCCGGGTTACGTACTGGTCAAGGAAGAGCATGTGACGGCGCTGGAAACGGCGCTGGATGCGATCAACGAACCGCTGCCGCCACTGAAGAACTTCATCCTGCCGGCCGGCTCGCGCGCCGCCGCCACCTGCCATCTGGCGCGCTCGGTCTGCCGCCGCGCCGAGCGCGATGTCGTGCATCTCTCCCGCGAAACCGAGGTCAACGCCAACGGCCGCCGCTACCTGAACCGCCTCTCCGACCTGCTGTTCGTCATGGCACGCGCGCTGGCGCGGCGCGATGGTGGCAGCGAGGTGTTGTGGCAGCAGTCGCAACCATAGTGCAGGGCGCGGTATCGGCACTCCCTCCGGAACACGCGGTGAATACATCCCTGTAGCTCTTCGGCGCCATCCCTGGCGCCGAAGGTTCCGGAGGGAGTGCCGACACCGCACCTCAAGCGTCGGTGCGAGATTTCCTCACCCCCACAACCTCGCCGCCCCGCGCACACCACTGGCATCGCCAAAACGCGCCGGCAGCAGCTGCGTCGCGATGCCGTCGCTGAAGATGTGCTCGTGCCACAGCTGCGGCACCTTCTCGTAGATCGACGCAATACCCGAGACACCGCCGCCTAGCACCACCACCTGCGGATCGAGCAGGTTGATCACCTGTGACAGAGCCAATGCCAGCTGTCGCTGATAACGCTCTAACGTGGCCACGGCCCGCGCGTCGCAAGCCGCCGCTGCTGTTGCAATCTCCGCGGCGCTCTTTGCCTCTCCCCCCAGACGTAGATGGGTCCGACTCATGCCGGGGCCGGACAGATAGGTCTCGATGCAGTTGAAACGACCGCAATAACAGGCGCGTCGCTCGTCCTCGAATTCGATGCCGATACCGGGCAACCGGTTGTGCCCCCACTCGCCGGCGATCGCATTGGCACCACGCAACAGCCGGCCGTCGACGACGATGCCACCACCAACGCCGGTGCCAAGAATCGCCGCGAACACCACCGGCGCTCCGGCGGCGGCGCCGTCGCGGGCCTCCGACAACGCCAGACAATCGGCGTCGTTGGCGATGCGAACCTCGCGGCCGAGCGCCGCGATGACATCCTCGCGAAAGAAACGGCCGTTCAGGCAGGTGGAGTTGCAGTTCTTCATCGCGCCAGTCCGCACCGACACGGCACCGGGCGTGCCGATCCCGACCGGCAGCGGCGCCACGCCAACCTCGCGCTCCAGCCACCGCACCAGCTCGACCACCGCGGCAACCGTGGCCTCGTAGTCACCGGCTGGCGTCGTCACACGGCGCTGCGCACGCACGCCGTCGTTGGAGAGACTGTCGCCGGCCAGCACCACACTCTCGATCTTGGTGCCACCGAGGTCGATACCGATACGAAGCGAAGCAGCGTCCATCAACCGATCAGTTGCAACAGCGCCAGAGCGACCAGCCAGCAGACCGCGCTGCGGCGCAACAGGTCGCGCAGTTCGTTCAGTTCGATCGTCGCCGCGACGACGAAGGCCTGCACCTCGCCAGCGTGTTCCGTCGCCGTCGCATCCAGCGCCTGCCCGGCATAACCGGACAACAGCTCGGGGATCGGCTCGGCATCGAACAGCCGTTCGCGCCAGCGGCGGAAACAGGCGGCGAAATTGCCGGTGACGGCAAACGCCAGCCCGAGCAGCCGCGCCGGCAGCCACTCGATCCACAGCAGCCAGCTCGCGATTTGCTGGCGCTCATTGGCGGCGATCTCGACGTCGCGCCGCAGCAGTTGCAGCAGCCGGTAGAACAACGCCGCAGCCGGCCCCAGCACGAAGAACCAGAAGACGACGACAAACCAGCGTTCGAAGCCGCTGTAGACGACCGCCGCGCGTATCTGCCGATGCAGTTCGGCACCATCATCAACCGGCGCCGCATCGCTCTCGTCGAGTTGACCGACGCGCAGTGCCTCGCGCCAGGCCGCCTCGAAATCACCGCGCTGCCAGCGTTCGAGATAGGCGTCGAGCTGCGCGTTGAAATCACCGCGGCCGAGCGCATAGGTCAGTACCAGCAGCTCCAGCGCGAACAGCAGCACGCCGCCGAGCGCCGGCTCGACCAGCAGTGTCAGCAGCCAGACTGCCAGTGCCGGCAGCAGCACAATCAGCAGCAACCGCATCGCAGGCGGCAGCGCACCGAGCGCGGAACCGGCGCGCAGATACCAGCCGCGCAGCCAGCCGTCGCGATGGAGGGCCGTGCTCGGGCCGAGCCACTGCAACAGCAGCCAGGCGGTCAGAATGACGAAGAATTCCATGGTTAACCGATCCCCAGTTGCGCACTGCGGCGCCGATAGCGCGGCCAGTCGAACGCCGGCCCCGGGTCGCTCTTGCGCCCCGGCGCGATGTCACTGTGACCGACGACATGCGCCGGCACAATCCCCGGGTAGGCGCGCCGCAGCCGCGCGGTGACCTGCGCCAGCCGTTCGTACTGCGCGTCGGTGTAGGGCGTGGTGTCGGTGCCCTCCAGCTCGATGCCGATCGAGAAGTCGTTGCAGTTATCGCGCCCCTGAAATCGCGACACGCCGGCGTGCCAGGCGCGCGCGGTGAACGGCACGAACTGGGTGACGGCGCCGCTGCGCTCGATCAGCAGATGCGCGGAGACCTGCAGACCCGCCAGCTCGGCGAAGGCCGGATGCGCATTGCAATCGAGCGTATTGGTGAACAGCTCTGCGACATGAGCGCCGCCGAACTGCCCCGGCGGCAGGCTGATGTTGTGGATCACCAGCAGCTCGATGGCACAGCCCGGCGGGCGTTCATTGAAATTGGGAGAGGGACAGTGATGGGCAGGATGGAGCCAGCCCGCACTGTCGATGGCACTGTCGAGGAGAAACACGAAACAACCCGCCGCATCGGAACGATGCGGCGAGGATAACGCTCAGCTGCCGCGATTGCGCATCTCGCGCAGGTTGCCGATCACCGACTCCAGCGCGCGATCGAACAGCCGGCCCTCATCGAGCACGATCAGTTCGGCGCGGCGGTAGGCCTGCGCCAGACCCTCGCGGGTATTCTCCGCCACCTTGACGCCGGCACGGTTGACGAAGATGTACTTGCCGGTGGCGCGAATGATCGCCGCCAGCCGGCAGCGCACCATGCCACCCGCCTGCGCCAGCTCGACCCAGCCACCGACCTGCAGCTGATCGATCCGCTCCAGCACCGGATCGGCAACGGACGCACCTGGCGACGATTCCTCGTCGAAGCTCATCTCCTGCTCGCCGAGCGACGCCGCCAGTTCACGATCAAGCGAATCGAGCGTGCCAAGCGCGTCGAGCGCATCGGTCTCGAACGTATCGACCGGCGCCTCCGCCTCGGCAACGACAGCGGCGGTTACCGATGCCGGTGCCGGTGCCGGTGCGACAGCCTCGACCGCATCCATCAGCATCGGCGGTTCCGCCTTCCGCTCTTCGGGACGCGCGCGCGCGCTGAGCAGGTCGTCGAGCGTCGTCGTCGCCGGTTCCGGTCGCAGCTCGGCGACCAGCTCCTTGCGCAGCCGCTGCAGGTGGATCTTCTCCAGATCGACGAACAGCTGATTCAGCTCGAACGGATTGAAACCGATCTTGTTGAGACCCGAGCGCAGATTCTTCAGCAGCACCGGCAGCGAGCGCATCAGCCGCGCGCGCTGCTCCGGCCCGGTCACCGGCTCGATGCTTTCGAGCAGCTGGTCGACCGTGCGCAGCGCATCGTCCCAGCTTTCGCCCTGCTGCCCCTCTTTCAGACTGATCAGGAACAGCACATTGCTCCAGCCCTCGTTCAGCAGCCGCGCCACCGGCGCCGGCAACTCGCGTGCGCCGATACGGGCCTGCAACAGCGCGTCGACCTCGGCGCGTGCCACCTCGGAGCGGGCGCGACCGGATTCGGCGTCGACCGTACGCTGCTCGATCAGCGACGCGCGGCGGCGATCCAGCTCGGCGAAGGCGAGAAAATCCTCCAGCTCGCGCTGGAACACCGCGACATCCTCGACGAAGTCGTCGACCAGCCGCTCGACCAGCTGCTCCACATAGCGATAGAACGGATCGCGCTCCGGCTCGACCACCGGCGACCAGCCGAGGCTGGCATTGGCGATCTCGTTGAGCAGCTTGCGCGCCGGGTGTCCGCCGCGTCCGAAGAAGCTGCGGTCGGCCATCGCCACTTTCAGGATCGGAATCTGCAGCCGCGCGATCAGCCCCTTGATCGGCGCCGCCAGGTTGCGGTCCTCCAGAATGAACTGGAACAGCATCGACACCAGGTTGATGGCATCGTCATCGACCTGGCCGATCGACACCGCGCGCTCCGGCATCTGCTGCTGCAGCAACTGATTCAGCGCCTGCAGCACATCGAACTGCTGGGGCACGACACCGCGCACCAGCGCTGCCTGCTGCCGCGCCAGCCAGTCGATCTGCTGCTGCTGGATGTGGCCGAGCAGATTCATCAGCATGTCGCGCGGCAACGCCGGCGCCAGCCCCGGAGCCAGCAGCCCGGTGCGGCCACCAACCGCCCCGACAGGCTGGCGAACCTGATTCAGCAGCGCCTGCAGGTCGCTGAACACACCTTCGGCCTCGGCCACGTCGGCAATCGCACCGTGACCGGCGCCACTGCCACCGGCACGCTGATTGCCGCGGCCCAGCTGCGGCAACACGCCATCCTCGGCCAGCTGCCGGTTGGCGCTCTGATAGAGCGGCTCCAGTGCCTTCACGACATGGCGGTCGAACAACTTGAACAGCACCAGCCGGGCGCGAATGTCCAGCTCGACCGCGCGGGTGGCGCCACTGAAGGCGCGACAGAGGCACGACGGCCCGAGTGGATTGCTGCGCAGGCTCACGTCGAGGTGCGGAAACAGTGCCCCCAGACGCGCATTGATCAGGCCGAGCAGCTCGGCATAATTCTTCTCGGCCCAGGCCACCATGCTGTCGACGGCGACGATCTCCTCGAGCTCGTCATTGCCCAGCAGCGACAGCGCCTCGCCGTTCGCGCCACCATCGGCGCGCTCGCCGCCCCCCTGAACCCGCCCCGCCGCGAAGCCGCGCATCGACACTTCGAGATCGCGCAGCACCGCCTGCTCGATACCGCGACGGCCGATGCGCACCGCGCGCATCGACTCGAAATACATGTTCTGTTCGGCGTTGGACGCGGCGCGATCGGCCAGTTCGAACAGCGCATCGTCCACCTGATCGAACAGCGTCTGCAGCAGCTGCTGCAATTGCGGACGGGTCCGCTCCAGCAGGCGCAGCATCGGCCCCGACAAACCGTCGATCGACGCACCGTCACGGCCCTTGCCGCCACGCGCACCCGGCTTCAGAGGCACCACCTTTGGTCGAGATCCGGTCATGACACGTCACCTTCCAATCCGGACAGGGCACCCGCCCCATCCACGCCAAGCTACCGCCGAAAATGGAGGTATCCCGCGTCCAGAATAGGAGGCCCACTGCCCCGATGCGGCAGAATTTGACAACTTCTTGAACCCGATCACAGCAAAGGAATAGCCAGAATTTTGGCTGTTTTTTGCTACCAGAGACGATATCCCCGCCAAGCGCCTAAGCGGCGGCTGAAATCCGGCGCGGTGCTAAACTCTGCCCCTCCGCCACCAGACCGACCGCCCCCATGCCGCATCCCGCCCTCGACGACCGCCTCCGCAACGACATCGCGCGCAGCGTGCGCTGGGCCCTGGAAGAAGATATCGACAGCGGCGACATCACCGCCGAGCTGATCCCGGCCGACCGCCTCGCCACCGCCACCATCATCACGCGCGAAACCGCCGTGCTGTGCGGGCGGCCCTGGGTCGACGAGGTGTTCCACCAGCTCGACCCCGGCGTGACGCTCGACTGGGCGGTCGACGATGGCGATGCCATCGCACCGAACCAGTTGCTGGTCACACTGCACGGCCCGGCCCGAGCACTGCTCTCCGGCGAGCGCACCGCGCTGAACTTCCTGCAGACCCTCTCCGGCACCGCGACCACCGCGCGCGAATACGCCGAGCTGGTCAAGGGAACCCGCGTCAAGGTGCTCGATACCCGCAAGACCATCCCCGGCCTGCGCACCGCGCAGAAATACGCCGTGCGCTGCGGCGGTTGCCACAACCACCGCATCGGCCTCTACGACGCCTTCCTTATAAAGGAGAACCACATCACCGCCTGCGGCGGCATCGCCCAAGCCGTGGCCACGGCGCGCCGCAACCATCCGGGCAAGCCGGTCGAAGTGGAGGTCGAAACGCTGGACGAACTGCGGCAGGCCCTCGACGCCGGCGCCGACATCATCATGCTCGACGAATTTTCCGACGCGGACGCCAAGGCCGGCATCACACTGGTCGCCGGGCGCTCGAAGGTGGAGATATCGGGAAGTGTATCGGCCGCAACGATCGGCCGGCTGGCGGCGATCGGGCCGGACTATGTGTCGTCAGGGGCACTGACCAAGCATGTCAGGGCGGTGGACCTGTCGATGCGGATCGGCTGAACCCGTCGATCGTTGCAGCACCCGGCACAGGCACCTACCATCACAGGCCCCGGAGCGCCCCAAAAGGAACTCTCGCCAGCAAACCGAAGCAGTGAACCGAAGGCCAGAGGCAATGCACAAACAGGCACTGATCGATGAGCTTCGCAGACGGGTTCCCAGCCTGCTCGCCATCTATGCATTCGGCAGCCGTATCCGGGGCGACGCCAACGGCGAAAGCGACCTCGCCGTGCTGGTCGCCGGCCATGCTGACACACTGTTTTCCGACATCGAACGCGATGGGCGAGTCCATGGCCGATGACGCTCTGCTGAACAAAGCTGCCAGTATCGAACGCTGTGTGATGCGGGCGCGGGAAGAATACGACCGCAACCCGGATACCTTCGCCACCGATCTCACCCGCCAGGATGCGACCCGTGATGAATCTGCCTGAGTCAGTACCAAAACTGCGCACCGTGCTGGAAGCCCATGGCGGCATTCGGCTCGCCATCGTGTTCGGCTCCTGTGCCAGCGGCAACGAACACGCCGACAGCGACATCGACATCGCAGTACAAGGCGACCACCCGTTGAGCGCCGAAGAAAAGACAAGAATCATCGAAAACGTCGCCACCGCCTGCGGCCGCCCGGTCGACCTCATCGACCTGCGAACGGCAGGTGAACCCCTGCTTGGAGAAATACTGCGCGGCAACCGCCTGCTCGGCAGCGATGAGGATTACGCCCGTCTGCTGACTCGCCACCTGATCGACACGGCGGACTTCCTTCCGCTGCAACAGCGCATCCTGAAGGAGCGGCGCGACGCATGGACAAGCTAGTACTGGCACAGAAGCTGGAGTCGCTGCGACGCTGCCTGCAACGCATCGAGCAGAAGCGCCCCTCGGACGCATCACTACTGACAAACGACGCAGACCTGCAGGACGTGATCGTCCTGAACCTGACCCGCGCCGTACAGCTGAGCGTCGATATCGCCAGCCACATCATCAGCCAGAGCGACGAACCGTCTCCAACCACGATGGGGGAGGCCTTCACGACCCTGGAAAGACTCGGCGTCATAGACCCCGCGACACGGGACAGCCTGCGCAAGGCCGTCGGCTTTCGCAACATTGCCGTGCACAACTACGAGACGATCGACTGGGTGATCGTTTTCAACATATGCCAACGGCAGCTGGCCGACTTCCGGCGATTCGCGCGAGAGGTCATTGCAGCCACGGGTATCTAGGGCCTGTCAGACACCGGTACTCAGACCAATCCGATCTCCGGCACCTGACGAATCTACGCCTTACGGCAGGCGCCGCCCCCTCCATCCAAAGATGAGACATGTATCACGCCCAACCGGCTACTCTTTCTGCATACTTCGCGCGCCGCTTCAGGATGAGCGGTATGGCAAGGAGGCTGGTCGATGACGACCTTGTACAGGATGTGCAGACACATGGAGTGCAGCCTCTCTTGCCGTCCCCAATTTCCCTCGCGATTTACCGTAGCTGTTACGTCGCGCTTTTACTCGGCAAGGGCAAGTGGTTCCTCAGCAGCCACTTGGCCTGTAACGAACATCTAATGTCGAACTACAAGCCCAGCCGCCATCAATATCACGGCTCCAGGTGATTGTGTTTGCCCCCCCATTCCTAAGCGGAGCCACTGCCCGATTCCCAAAGGTGGCAACGACACTCACCTCTCCAGTACCGGCATTGATCGTTACCTGGGGAACTCCAGTGCCTGGTCTCAGTACATAACTGCCCTGGGTACCTCCCACAAAAATCTCGGAACCGATAGCCTGGGGATCACATTCGCCAGCGCCCGCACCAATCGTCAAGTGCCCATCGAGGATGCACAATTCAATTGCAGCCTTGAGGTGTGCAGCCTCTTCCATGCCGCGGGTAGCCTGGCTTTTCGCAACGTATGCTTGATAAGAGGGGATGGCAATTGCTGCCAGGATGCCGATGATCGCTATTACGATCATTAGCTCGATCAATGTGAACCCCTTCTGCATGTGCACAAACGCGACTCCATCCCAAACCTTCGGTTACTAATACAGGAGTAATTGCAAAAGGCTTGCCACACAGAAAACTTCATATAAATCAAAGAAAAATCAGAAACCGCCCCCAAGCACCCGAAGAACATCCAACTCAAGCCTGCCATTTATTGTCAGCTGCGACAGAAATTGACATTTTCGAAATATCGACACATCTGCAATGCACTCAGAATCGACCTAAACTGCGGCAGAACAAAAAGGTAAGCACCGGGAAAACCATCGACTGCCCTGATGAATACCTCACTCAGTAAATCCCCAGGCGCCCCAGAGCAATCCCGGAAGCTATTGCCCATCAACGTATCCAAGAACCGGAAGCATGAATAGCGCGCCGCCTTTTCCCTCCCGCTTCATGGTGAAGACAAAACACTGGTTGGCCGTGGCAATTGCCCTAGTCTTCACGGTCTCGTTTTACCGCACTGCCTGGGTAACAGAAGACGCCTTCATCACCTTCAGGGTCGTCGATAACACCCTGAATGGACTCGGCCTAGTCTGGAATTCTAGCGAACGCGTGCAGGTATTCACCCACCCGCTATGGTTCGGCCTGCTTCTACCTATCACAGCAGCCCTGAACACCCCCTACTTCAGCGTGCTTCTACTCTCTTACTCCTTTCTTCTCATAACACTGGCAATCACTTGGCACTCTTTACGCGACAAGCACTGGACCTCGTTCGCGGCCATCCTCTCGCTGCTCTGGTCCAAATCCTTTATCGATTACTCGAGCTCTGGGCTGGAGAATCCTCTGACACATGTCCTGATCGCCGCATTTTTCTGGGCATGGTTATACAAGCGCCAAACCTTGACACTCACCTTAATCTCTTCAGCACTGTTTCTGTCTCGCCCAGATGCCATCGTGTTGATTGCTCCCGCTGTAGCGATAAATCTATGGCTGACGCGGCAATGGAAAGCAGCTGTGCTTGGCATGATGCCGGTCATACTGTGGACCATCTTTTCGTTATCCTATTACGGCTCCCCTGTTCCCAATACCGCGCTCGCCAAGGTGGGCACAGGCCTCTCAGCGTCTGATACAGCTGTGCAAGCCATCCACTATTTCAACTGGAGCTACGAGAACGATCCAATAACACTGCTCATCCTCGCGATTGGCCTTTTCTGCGGCCTGACGAACAAAAGCTGCCGCCCCCTAGCCATTGGCTTGCTGCTATTTATTTTCTATCTCTTCTATGTTGGTGCGGATTACATGGGCGGGAGATTTCTCAGCGCCCCAGTGCTGCTTGCCGCGCTGCTGGTCACCACGACTGCAAGCAAGAGAAACATGACAGCTCTCACCCTGCTCTTGTTTTGCAGCACACTGTTCCTGAACGCTTCGCCGATCACACCAACCGATTATGTCCATGAAGAAATCAAGTATGGCATTGCCGATGAACGTGGCATCTACCATCAATGGCTCGGCCTATCCCCCGTCATCCGTAACGGCTCATGGAAACGCCACCCCTGGTTTCTCGAAGGCCTCAGCCCCCCAGGTGTCTATACTCGCTGCACCGTCGGGATGGCTGGATATGCCGGCGGCCCCGAGGTTCGATGGATCGATCCACTCGCACTGACGGAGCCATTCTTGGCCAGACTGCCTTCGCGAAGTGGCGCCCGCACAGGACACTACGAACGAGCACTGCCGAACGGCTATCTGGAGTCGGTACTGACCGGCAAAAACCTGATTGCCGATCCCGCGCTGCATGCTCTGTATGCAGATGTGGCGCTAGCGACGCAAGCGCCGTTGCTAACCCCCCCGCGCATAGCTGCGATCTGGCGTCTCAATACAGGCTTTCATCGCCATGCCACCACTGCGTTTGATCGAAATGCCATCGGATTACCAGGAATAGCGGTGCAAACGATGTCACCCTACTCCTGCTACGGCATCCCCTACGGTCCCAGACAGATGTGGGAAATTACCGGCATACCGGCAACAGCCCACCCGCGCTAAACCTCACGTATTCAGATTTGCAAATGGATTTTGACAAACCCTCCGATAAGGGTCGTAAAGCCCCACGTATTTTATTTCGCGGGCCCTCGGCGAGTTCAAAAAATAATCAGACCCCATCAGAAACTCACCAACCACACTATCTTCAAGGCCCATCAAATACCCCCTTATGAAGGGCAATTTTTTAGTCAGCGTCCCACTACGAAACATCCAACCCAAAATTTCGAATCCAAACGGAACATAGTCCACGCCTCTTGCAATCCTTCTATGAACCGGACTATATCTTTTGAAGTCCTTAATGAACTCATAAAGATGATGATCTGAAATCTTAAAATCTGACAAATTATGTTTCAGGATTCCATAATAAAATCCCACATCTTTCGTGTAACTGAAATCAGCGGATACAGAAATTGATGACGGAGACTTTATCAACGCCATCATCCCCACAACACTTTTAAGCAATTGGCGCCGCTGAATCATTAAAACCGCCTTCTCCAACTGAGTTTAGATTACAGCAGCTCATCTGCGCTTTTTAATGACAAGGCCGCGATAGTTAGTGTCGGATTGGCCGGAGCAGATGTAGGGAAAGTTCCACTTCCCAAGACTAAAACGTTATTCCATTTATGGTGCACAAGCCCGCCAGAAACCACGCTGGTGTTGGCATCCATCCCCATCCTGGTCGTACCCAAAATATGGGCCTCTGTAGCACTCAGATCACTAATCTCATAATTCTCAACCGGCAAATGAGAAAGAATTTTCTCTAAATAGACCGACTTTACCTTGTCTATGGCCCTCTGCGTATATGCAGAATGCCCACCGTAGCTAATTATCAGATTTCTTTCAGAATGGGAATCAAGCTTCAAATAGTTCTCATCCGACGGTATATCCTCAAAAATGAACTTCATTTGCATTGTCTGCGTCCATCGATCTTTCGTAGCCCGCAAAATTGGAATGTTATAATTTTCTATCAGACAAGCTGCATGCTCCTTTCTATGATCTCCGTCATACAGCATGTACCCATGACCAGTAATGCTTGTACTCCCCTGGTAATTTTCCAGCCCATTCAAGCGAGCCTGAACGTAAAAAGATACCTGCTCATTTATCCCCTTTCCAAGTGAGGCACTTGTATCTCCGGAATTCATCAAAATTTGTGGATTGAACAAGGCATTTGCGCCAAGGCCGACGACTTCAGATCGCGCAACATGGAGTCGTTTTGACCTCCCTTCAGCAGTGGCATAGACAACCCCTTTTGCGAGACCGCCCTCAATATCCAATCTGATTACATCGGCTTCCAGCTTCAATTCCACGCGCGGATCGGAGTAAACGGATTGCATTCCATTAAGAACTGTGAATTTCGCATTTATCGGACAGATCCCACACACACCGTTAGCACAACACCGGGGGCGTTGTGATGTCGATTTGCTTGCCCGAGCTGTAGGCTGGGCAAAATATAAACTTGGAAAGGCTTTTTGGAGCACCTTATCCGGTGCATTCAGATTATGGGGTGGAAGAGGATAAGGTTTTTTCCCCGGGTAGATCGCACTGTTATCTGGGCCAGACACTGCCATGATTGACTCGGCCTCATCATAGTAAGGCTCCAAATCGCGATAACTTATTGGCCAATCAAAACCGACGTTATATTTTCTCAGTATCTCAAAGTCACTGGGAAACATCCTAGGCACACATGCCCACCAGCAATTTGAATTTCCCCCGAACTCAATATTGCTAACCCACTCATGATCAAGCCTTACATTCCTGTAAAAATCCCTCCCCACCAATGCAGATTGTCTTTTGTTTTTAATTTGCCAGGCGAACGTGTGTAGCCTCCCCTTCTCAAGAACCAGGATTCGAGAATCTTTCCTTGCCTTATGCAGATACTTGTGAAGAAAAAAACTAGAGGCGAAGCTACTTCCGACCAGAATGAGGTCATATTTTTCTTCATTCGCCATCATAATAGTCCCAAAATCAAAAATAGTGGGCTTTCATATAGCCAAGATTCTATATTCCACCTCTGACTGCGCGAAAGCAGACCGTACTGAAAATTGCATCTTGATTCTTATAGTCATCCAAATCAAAAATCTCACGAAACATAATCGACCCGGGTGCCCAGCTGCATTGATCAACAATCATCAAGTCAGAATTTTCCCGAATCCCCACATAATCAGGCCCTACCTCTCCCCCAATCTCGTGCCCCCACAGGTACCAAGGTCGTGCTTTGGCAGGCACTTGACCAACGCCAAATACCTGAGAGGAAAGCCCGGGAAATGACACCCAGGTCATCGTCATGTCTACGTGAGGGCGCAGAAAACCGATGGCCCTGTCGAGATCCATGGCATACAGCGTAAAGAATGTCGCCGTATGCTTCATGCCTTTCCTTTTCCGTACCAGCGGCAAAACCCGCTCTCTACCGATATGCGAAACCCTGAATCTCTTGGCGATATATCGCTCATGAGAGAAGAACCCCGGCAGGTTCTCGTATTTGATCAGCCCGGCAGCATCGGGAGCCAGCATTCGCCCGGTCATGGCAAACAGTGTCACCCCGGTCGTCTTGACCAGCACCGCCACCGGGTACAGGAAGAAGGTCAGCACCGCCGCTATCGCGACGGCCTCACCAGTGATGCGGATTTCTCTTGCCTTGCCACTCGCAAGAAATGACAACCGCACGCCCACATTACTGACAAATTCTCTCGACAGGCAAAGCATCACCAACACCGCGACGGCGTATCGCAGCAACGTCAGGTCGCCGAAATTCCCGAGACCCACACCCCATGCCGAGATCATCGGAGTGGCCCAGAAGAGCCCATGCCTGAAAGGCCCTCCCTGGCGGCCGACGACCCAGGAAAACCCCAACCCCGCGATGAGAAGCAGCCCGAGATACCACGCAGGGAACGAAACCCCCCTTACCGTAGCCGCCTCCCAGTTCGTTACGAAATAATTTGGCACGATCAACGCCACAACCAACACCACGGGAATGGCCAACAGACAGGGAATGACCGCTGCACGATTTCGTCTGAGCACAGCGAAAGCCCAGAGAAAAACCCAGAACACGAAAAAGTAGGTCAGCTTCGAAAGCAGCGCGACAACCAGTGCATAACACCAGAAGAGCAACATCCATCGATCATTTTTCGCCCTCCCCCACGTATCACCGTCACGCACCGCCAGCACAGAGACCAGCAACAGGGAAAAGATCACATCCAGATAGCGGTTGTAAAATCCGTTGTAAGCAACTGCATTTGTATCTTTGAAAGATTTGACGAGCTCCAAATCGACATTGACTGGGAAAATACTGAAAAGCAGTAGAACCCAGTAAAACGGGACTCGCCACTGTGGATCAAGCCGCAGGTAAATCGCCTTGTAGCCAAGAACCAAGGTAGAAGCCGCAACGATCAGATGCGCGAAAAAATAATCAATTCCACTCCCGGCCACGACATTCGCCAACCGGAACAGAACCAGAGGCAACAGATAGGGCAACCAGAGTTCCCGAACCCCTTCAGGGCCGTCAAAGAGCTGATGCTCAAGCCCCTTTACAGCCAGATAGTCCCACCAATAAGTTCCTACTGGAACGGCCATCCCCGGCAAGCAGAGAAAACACCCCCAACCGGTAAGAAAAAGCATCATGAAGAAAAAATGTCTTTCGACACCAAAAATCAGTCTTGCTCCCTGAGCCGGCATTCTCTCTTTATCCTTAACTCGATACCTGACAACCGATCGGCGAACGCAACCCAACGCATCTCACCGCCCCCAGAAACTCAACAACTCCTCCCACCGGGAGGTATTGCACCGCGCCCTGATCCAGGGGATGCGATCATCGCCCGGCTTCATCCAGAGCCAGCGGCAGACATGCTCATATTTGCCCGACAACCCTGCCGCCGCTGCCTCCTCGATCCAGCCGAGGCGGTAGGATGCAACGACCATGGTCGCTCCCCTGAAATCAGCCGCCGTTCGCTTCATCCATGTGCCTTCCTGCAACGGGTTCCGAAACAGCGTATCCAGATACCACTGCTCATCGAACGCTGGAACAAAAAAAACCGCACCGACGGGATCGATGACCGTATCCCCGTCGCGAAGCTCTCGAGAGATCTCTCGCAGCAGGCGCAAGTCATCCGAACCACTTGCCTGCAACGATTGGGCATACACGCCAGCCACCGAAATCAGAAGCGTGGGTACCAGCAGGAAAGGGGCAAGGTTTCGCACCCGGCCCGGCAATTTTCTCGCCACATGCAGATACCCCTCGACAGCCAGCACTGAAAGCGGCGGTATCAATGGCACGATCAGATAGTCCCACGGCCGGGGATGAAGCATGATGAAGAGCGCCGGCAGCATCAAAAAGAAAGAAATCGTGACCTCGCGCCCACAGAAAACCCTACGCGCAAAACCAACGGCCGCTGCCGAGCCGACAACCAGCCACCAAACCCCATCGGCGCTCACCCGCTCTTTCAGTGCATCCCATGGAAGAACCCTCGGTGCATCCAATGCAATCGAGGAGAACTGCCGGTATATGCCCGCCTGTTCCACCAC
Organism: uncultured Verrucomicrobiaceae bacterium; assembly: GCA_964515735.1. Classification (GTDB taxonomy): domain Bacteria; phylum Pseudomonadota; class Gammaproteobacteria; order Pseudomonadales; family CAMLJR01; genus CAMLJR01. Next base: position 26,168 of record CAZEVP010000038.1, read on the forward strand.
CAGCCCGCCATGCAGCAGAATCAGCAGCCATATGGCACCAACCGACATGGCGCCACCCAGAAAGTACGCCAGCTGCCGAAACTGGAAGCGGATCGCCATCAGAACGTAAAGTCCCAGCCCAGCGGCGTAAAAAAGTCCTTTCGTGTGGTGCAGGGCAAGCAGCGCACAAGCGATCCCAAGAAGAAGAAACTCGCGCTCTTTCATTTCGCCGGCAGTAATACCCAGGCACCATAGCCACAGCACCAGAATGACCGCGTCGTATCGAAATTCGATGGCATGTGAGACAAAGACGCCACTGACAAGGCAGAGAAAGAGCGCGATACCTGCTGCAACCGCATCATCAAGCTGCCGTCTCAACGCCCACCACAGCACGCCCAGAACCGTTGTCGTGACCAGAAACCGAAAAAGGACGACCGGAATGGCGACATCCGAAAACTGCGTCGCCAACATCCCCACCAGCCAGGTAAAGGGCATCAGGAAATGCAAGCCAGACGACTCGCCATTGGCTATCAACCAACCTGCTCGCAGAGCGAGCCACTCATCAAAATTCGGTCGGCGCGACAGCGCCACCACGAATAAAAGGATCGAGGGAAAAAGCCAGACAAAATGAAGAAAATGGAAAAACCGCTTCCTGTCGTTGGAACCAGCCGGCCAATTCATCAGAGATCGACTTCACTCAAGATATTTCCCCCCGCCGGCGAGGGCTTCATGCTCTCTCCTCGGCCGACAGCAGGCGCCCCCACCTTGAAGTGCAGCCAGGACACGGTACCCGGCTTGACATACCGCTCGAAATCCCGAACTTCCATCAGAGGAGGGGCGTGGTCCCCGACGACCAGCACCTCGACCCCCTGCATCGACTCGTCGGCCAGAATATCGGCGAGATCATGAAAGAACTGCGCGTGCAGCTCGGCCATCCGGCACACATCGGAGTCGATGGGAACATCGTGTTTCGCGCAATCGAAGAAGCTGCCATGCAGGTCCCTGCGGTCATAGATCGCGTGCGAATTCAGCGTCAGCCAGTAAATGAAGCGTTTTTCCGGCCCGGCGAAGGCCGTTCTGATATAGCGTTTGCCAATCTCCCGGTCGCAGACACCGGGAAAGGAGTAGCACCGGCTCTTCCACGCATCGGTCTCGCGAAAATGCAGTTCATCGAAGCCGGCTCGCGGGTACCAGTAAACCCGGTCATACATGAGCCCTGCCGCACCGTGAACCGCCGCCGTGGCGTAGCCATTGGCGCTCAATTTCCGTGGCAGGCAGGTATCGAACCCCTCCTCCACCACTTTCAAATTGAAATGATTCGGCCTCGACCCGCACAGCTCACGGAACTCGGCAGCAACCGTCGCGCCCTGAAAGTTCATGTCGCCGCGCTCCAGCCACTCCATATGCGCTTTCCTTGCCAGTACCGGTGCGACAATCGCGCGCTGTACGTCTTCGTCCTGAAAACTTCCCCACGACTCAGCCACCACCAGCAGCAATTTCGGCCCCAGTTCGGAAACTGACATTTTCGCCCAGCCGGCCGTTCTGCCGCGATACCCTGTTTCGACGAAAGGCTCTCCCTCCATCGAGAACGTCCCCGTGAAGCCGTCCATGCGCCCTTCGATGAAGTTGATACTCTGGCTATCGACAATAGTGCCCCGCTGCTGCTTCCACACTTTCGTCGTCTCTTTCGGGTTGCCGTAAACATGGGCGCCATAGAAGACAAGCCCGATATTCAACAGAATCAACACCGACAGCAGATTCGACCTCTGCCCCGCGCTGACCAGAAACGACACCAGCCCGACGAGAGATAACAGCGTCAGAACGGCCAGCCCCTGAAAGACGCCCGAAGCCTGCGGCAACAGCCCTGCCAGATAGACCAGATCATGCAGGCGCAGAAAGGGATAGATCTGACCAATGAGCACCAGCACATCGACGGTGAACAGCAGCACCAGCAGGACGGCTCCCGGAACCCGCCACCCCAATGCGAACAGGAAGCCGACGAGCAGATAGTCCAGATTGAAAACCGGGCGCCCCAGGTCGAACCAGAAGCGCATTCCCCAGAAAATGACATTCGGCAGAATCAGGAACAGGGCGATGGCCCACAACAACCGTTTCAGGCCATCGGGAAACGATGTCAGGCGTCCGCCATCGATACCGATGTCACTCATGCCCGGAGACTCCATGATCGCTCCGGTAGTGCCCGGCCAATATCGCGTGCAACTGCTCGACCAATGTCACAGAGCTTTCATGTGGTGCTGGAGACATACCGGCGCCCAACCAGACCGTGACCCCGCCTTCGCTGTCGATCTCTGCCAAGGATGACGCACCAAACAGAAATCCGCTCTGGACATACAGAGCCAGAGACGCCCCTTGTTTCTGGAACGGTGAAACGGCAAAGCCATAGCAGGTAAACGGCCGCTGGCTATTGCAATCCCTCTCTGAGGGCATGGAAAGCAGATTCAACGACTCCCGCCCGGACATCTCTTTCAACAGCGCGGCGAGTGATACAGCACTACCCGACAACCCTGCCGATGATGACACTGCCGGAAAATCGAAGTACCGATAATAGTCTTCGCCGTAGAAATCGCTATTTCTGAAGTCATAGCTCACTTCATCATCCAGATACGGCCCGTCAACGAACTGCAACCCTCTGGCGACAAGCCCATACTCCTCTTCCATCAGCGCCCGGAACGGCTTGCCCGACACCGTTTCCAGAACCACACCCAACAGACAATAGCCAAGGTTGGAATAGGCGAAACGCTCCCCCGGTGAAAAATCGAGCCGCTGCCGGGAAAGCTGCTCCAGATCACCGGGGCACCACGGCGTGACACCATGACGCATCATCGGCTCAACACTTTTCAAACGATCGAAACCGGCGCGATGAGTCAGCAACTGTTCAATGGTGATGTCGGCGAGGCGCTGATCCACCACAGGCGTCTGCAGCTTCACGACATCCAGCAGCCGGGTATCCAGCGCCAGATTTCCCGCATTGATTTGCGCCAGCACGGCATCCGCCGTCAGCAGCTTGGTGAGGCTGGCGTAGCGGAAGCGCGTCTGCGCATCGACCACGGGTGAGCGAAGCATGTTTCCCCGCCACCCGCTTTCGCAGTGATGAATAACCCCGTCCGGTTCGATATAAACCAGCTGGTTGGCCAGCGAGAATTGCTGGTCGATTACTTCATCGATCAGCCAAGACATCCAGACCGGAGCCCTGCTGGAACAGTGTGCCTGCCACCTGGCCAGTGGTGCCTGCAACGGATAGATCAGTCGCAAGCCCCCCAAACGATCAACCATGGTGAAGTGGTACAGCGCAAAAATGACAGCCATCAACAGGGCGACAAGCACCCCATCCTTGCAGCGACCACGCGAAACAAATGTTTTATTCATGGGATGAGAGATTAGCCAACCCGTTGAGAAACATGGCCACGAAACCTTTATTTATTCCAAAAAAAACGCTCCCCGGAGGGAGCGTCATCACTACAGATTGATTCCCAACTTAGGAGGAACCTTTGCAACCAGCCGGCTTGTACTTGTCATCTACATCAGTCGAACACGACCACACACCATCAACATCTCGATTCCAAGTAAGGGTGTCGCCATTCACTGACGCAGCAGCATTCTGCCCAAAGGTGGCTTGAATCTCAGCCGTGTTTTCAGCCAAATCTATCTCAACCGTCAAACCCGTTTGCAAGCCCGTAGCCGCACTGGGAGCACCCGTCAGCAGATTGCTTGCAGTCCAACCGAGGTCACAGGCAGGGGTCGTACCAAAATCAAGCCCATCCATCATGCAGGTTTCAATTGCCGTCTTCAGTGCGCCGGTCTCACTCATGACACGAGCTACCTGCGACTTGGAGACATAGTTCTGATACTGCGGCAGCGCGATGGCGGCCAGGATGCCGATGATCGCGACCACGATCATCAGTTCGATCAACGTAAAGCCTT
>CAZEVP010000039.1:0-29806 GCA_964515735.1 uncultured Verrucomicrobiaceae bacterium
CCTGATAGGCATAGGTGGCATCGGTGAAGCGGTCGCAGACCACCCACTTGCCCTGCGCCAGCGCCGGCCGGATCACCCGCGCCAGATGCTGCGCGCGGGCGGCGAAAATCAACAGCAGCTCGGTGGTCTCGGCGACGCCCTCGCCGGCGCGCTGCAGCAGCAGCTCGCGGATGCGCTCGGCCAGCGGCGTGCCGCCCGGCTCGCGCGTCACCACGACGGCGTGGCCGGCCGCCTGCACCAGTTCGGCGACATGGGCCAGGTTGGTCGACTTGCCAACCCCCTCGCCGCCTTCCAGCGTGATGAACACGCCGCGCTGACTCTCGCTGCCCATGGAGATCCGATCCGTTGGTTACCGTTTTTTCGCCGCATCCGGGGTACCGGACGGCGGGCGCGACTGATAGTTCTGACGCCGCTGCAGAATCTGGTACTTGGTGACCGCGCGCTGGTGCTCTTCCAGCGTGCGCGAGAAGTGGTGGCTGCCGTCGCCGCGGGCGACGAAGAACAGCTCCTCACCCGGCGCCGGGTGCAGCGCGGCGTGGATCGCTTCGCGGCTCGGCAGCGCGATCGGCCCCGGCGGCAGCCCGGCACGGGCATAGGTGTTGTACGGATTGGCCTCGTCCTGCAGGTCGACGCGGCGCAGGTTGCCGTCGAAGCGCGCGCCCATGCCGTAGATGACGGTCGGGTCGGTCTGCAACCGCATCCCCTGCCGCAATCGACGCACGAACACGCCGGCGATGCGCCCGCGCTCATCCGGCACCCCGGTCTCGCGCTCGACGATCGAGGCCATCACCAGCGCCTCGTAGGGCGTCTGGTACGGCAGCCCGTCGCCGCGCCGCGCCCACTCCTCGTCGAGCACGCTCTGCATCCGGTGGTAGGCCTGCAGCAGGATGTCGCGGTCGCTGGTGCGCCCGGAGAAGACGTAGGTGTCGGGGAAGAACAGCCCCTCGGCGTTGCGCCCCGGCTGTTCGTCGACGCCGAGCGCGTGCAGCAGCGCCGGTTCGTCGACCTCATCGAGCTGGCGCTGCAGCCGCGGCGCGCGCCGCAGCTGCACCAGCGCCTGCCGCACCGTCCAGCCCTCGATCAGCGTCACCGACCAGGTGCGGACATTGCCGCGTTCGAGCATATCGATCAGGTCGAGCGGCGTCGAACCGGGGCCGAGCAGGTAATCGCCAGCCTGGATCGCGTGGCCGCGCCCGGTCACGCGCGCATAGCCGCGCAGCCACCACGGGTGCTCCAGCACACCCTGCGCCGCCAGCTGCTGGACGACCTGACCGAAGCGGGAGCCGCGCGGCACCTCCAGTTCGTAGGCATCGGTCAGCACCAGCGGCGTGCGCAGGTACTGGCTGAACACCGATACGCCGCCCCAGATCAGCAGCGCCGCGATCAGTGCAATCAGCACCGGGCTAACAAGTCGCTGCATGGAGGGCATCGAGATCGAGGGAGTCCAGTCGTGAACGAAGCGCGATGGTAACACTGCCCGATGGCACGGCCAGACCATCGACCTGTGCGATCGGCGCGATACCGAGCTGGGTACTGGTCAGGAACGCCTCGTCGGCCGCGTGCAGGTCGGCCAGGCGCAACCGCCGCTCGCGCACGCGCAGACCGGCGGCCGGCGCCAGCACCGTCATCACCAGCTCGCGCATGACGCCGGCGACACCGCAACGGTCGAGCCGCGGCGTCAGCAACGTGCCGGCGGCGACCAGAAACAGATTGCTCGCGGTCGCCTCGACCAGCTGGCCGGCGCTGTCGAGCATCAGCCCCTCGCCGATGTCGGGGTCGGACCACTCCGCGCGCGCCAGTACCTGTTCGAGCCGGTTCAGATGCTTGATGCCGGCCAGTGCCGGCTGCAGCGACAGCCGCTGCCGGCACAACCGCACGTGCAGCGGCGGCGTCGCGGCAAACGGCGCCACCGGCTGTGGGAAGAGCTGCAGGATGCGGCGGCCGGAGGTGCCCGGCTCCGGCCGGTAGCCGCGCCGGTCGCCGGCGCGGGTGACGATGATCTTCAGCACGCCGCTGTCGCCGGCCGTCAGCGCGGTCCCGATCTCGACATCGAGCCGCGGCAGGTCGAGCGCGATGCCAAGCCGCGCGCAGTCGCGCATCAGCCGGCGCCGGTGCAGCGGCAGCAGGTCGGCGCGACCGTCGACGACGCGAATCGTCTCGAACAGGCCATCGCCGTAGGCGAGGCCGCGGTCGGAAAGCGGCAGCTGCGCGCCGGGGCGACCGTCGATCCAGTGGCGGACGGCGGTCATGCCGGCGTCACTCGAAACGGCTGAAGACCAGCGTGCCGTTGGTGCCGCCGAAACCGAACGAGTTGTTCAGCGCGTGGCGGATCGCGCGCTGCTGCGCGACATGCGGCACATAGTTGAGCGTGCAACCCTCGTCGGGGTCGTCGAGGTTGATGGTCGGCGGCGCCACCTGATCACGCAGCGACAGCACCGTGAAGATCGATTCGACCGCGCCGGCGGCACCGAGCAGGTGGCCGATCATCGATTTGGTCGAGCTGACGGCGACATTCTTCGCCGCCGCCCCCATCAGCTGCTCGACCGCACGGCTCTCGGCCAGATCGCCGGCCGGCGTCGAGGTGCCGTGCGCATTGATGTAGTCGACCGCTTCCGGCGCCAGACCGGCATCGCGCAGCGCGTTGCGCATCGCCGCCAGCGCACCGGCGCCATCCTCCGGCGGCGAAGTCATGTGGTAGGCGTCGGCACTCATGCCGAAGCCGGTCAGCTCGGCGTAGATCGTCGCGCCGCGCCGCTTCGCGAACTCCAGCTCCTCGATCACCATGACGCCGGCACCGTCGCCGAGCACGAAACCGTCGCGACCGCGATCCCACGGCCGGCTCGCCCGCTGCGGATCGTCATTACGGGTCGACAATGCGCGTGCCGCCGCGAAACCGCCGACACCGACCGGCGTCGTCGCCATCTCGGCACCGCCGACCACCATCGCGTCGGCATCGCCGTAGGCGATCAGCCGCGCGCCGAGGCCGATGCAGTGGGTGCCGGTGGTGCAGGCCGTGGTCAGCGCCAGGTTCGGCCCCTGCATCCCGTACCGGATCGAGATGTTGCCGGCGATCATGTTGGTGATCGAACCGGGCACGAAGAACGGCGAGATACGGCGCGGGCCGCTGTCGTTGATGATGTCGTGGCACTTCTCGATGTTGTTGAGGCCACCGATACCGGAGCCGATCGCGGCACCGATGCGCGGAGCGCTCTCCCCAGTCACCTCGATGCCGGCATCCTCGATCGCCTGGATCGCCGCCGCCATGCCGTACTGGATGAAAGTATCCATCTTGCGCGCCTCTTTCGGTTCGAGGTAACGCGCGATGTCGAAATCCTTCAGGCCGGCACCGAAGCGGGTGGCATAGGCCGAGACGTCGAAGGTCTCGATCGGCCCGACGCCACTGCGCCCGGCAAGAATGTTGCTCCAGCTCTGCGCCACGTCGTTGCCGACCGGGGTCACCATGCCGAGCCCCGTCACCACCACCCTTCTTCTCGACACAGCCAACTTCTCCCGCAGCACATTGCCGCCGCTCAGCGCGCCGGCATGAAAACGACCACCATAAAAAATGGCCGGGAGCCATTTTTAACGCCGCACCAGCGGCGGCCCGTAGGGTGGCGGCCATGGCCGGTTTTTGCTCCTGCAAAACCGGCATTTCCACCATCCCTGGCGGTCAGATGGCCGCCATAAAAAAAGCCGTATCTATTCGCATAGAACGGCTTTTTCGATTGGCTCGCAGACTGCGCGCGGCGACGAGCGCCGCGCCGATCTCAGCCCAGATTGTTCTTGACGTAGTCGATCGCCAACTGAACGGTGGTGATTTTTTCGGCCTCTTCGTCCGGGATCTCGGTCTCGAACTCTTCTTCCAGCGCCATCACCAGTTCGACGGTATCAAGAGAATCGGCACCGAGATCCTCAACGAAAGAAGCGGACGGCTGTACGTCTTCTTCCTTGACGCCGAGCTGCTCTGCGACGATTTTCTTGACGCGCTCTTCAATGCTGCTCATGGTTCCTATCGACTCCCATGGTCCAAAGAAAACTGTAATCAGGCTCGCCGCCAACGCCGCATCTGAGAAAGCTCGCGACCAATCAGCAATTTACCTGCTCATCAGGACGGGGTACCCCCCGGACATGGGGCGGCATTTTACCCGTTTTTCCCGGCGAGGAAACACCGGGCCCGTGAAATTACCATTTCGTCACCGGAAACCGACGAGGTTTCATCGGCTTAGCGCCAGGTGACGACGCCGGAAGGCGCGCCGGCAACGGGCCGGGGCACGCTGATCGACGGCACCTCGACCGCGACCGGCACCGGTATCAGCTCATGAACATGCCGCCGTTGACCTGCACCGTTTCACCGGTGATGTAGGCGGCACCATCGCTGGCGAGGAATGTCACCAGCGCGGCGATCTCCTCCGGTGCGCCGAGACGACCGAGCGGAATCTGCTGCTGCAGCAACTGGCGCTGCTCCTCCGGCAACTCGCGCGTCATGTCGGTATCGATGAACCCCGGCGCGACGCTGTTGACGGTGATCGCGCGCGAGCCGACCTCGCGCGCCAATGCGCGCGTGAAGCCGTCGAGACCGCCCTTGGCCGCCGCGTAGTTGGTCTGGCCGGCATTGCCCATCGAACCGACCACCGAACTGATGTTGATGACGCGGCCCCAGCGCGCCTTGGTCATGCCGCGCAGGCACGCCTTGGTGACGCGGTAGATAGCAGTGAGGTTGGTGTCGATGACATCACCCCACTCATCGTCCTTCATGCGCATCAGGATGTTGTCGCGAGTGATGCCAGCGTTGTTGATCAGTACCAGCGGCGCACCGAAACGCTCGCCGATCGCCTTGATGACGGCATCGACGGCAGCTGCGTCGGTGACGTCGAGCGCCATGCCACAGCCGTTGATGCCGGCCTCCTGCAGCGCGGCGCCGATCGCGTCGGCGCCCTTTTCCGTGGTCGCCGTTCCGACCACCGTGTAACCGGCTGCGCCCAGCGCCAGCGCGATCGCGCGGCCGATGCCGCGACTGGCGCCAGTCACCAGCGCCACTTTCGCATTCGTGTTTTCCATTTCGCCAATCTCTCGTAGATCCGAATAAGTCGACTCAGCCCAATGCCGTCAGCGTCTGTTCGAGGCCGTCGACATCATCGATGCCGAATGCGGTCAGCGATTTCTCAACTCGCTTGTTGAGCCCGCCAAGCACGCGGCCGGGGCCGCATTCGACGGTCGTCGCAATGCCCTGCTGAACCATGTACTGCACGCAGCCGGTCCACTTCACCGGGCTGGATATCTGCTGGATCAGCAGCTCGCGAATACGGTCCGGATCGGTTTCGGTCTGCGCGTGCACGTTGTGCACGACCGGAATCACCGGTGCCTTCAATTCGATGCCGGCGAGCGCCTGCGCCAGCTGCTCGCCGGCCGGGCGCATCAGCGAGGTATGGAAAGGGGCGCTGACGGGCAGCGGCATCGCGCGCTTGCAACCAGCCTCCTTCAGGCGCTCGATGGCGCGGTCGACGGCGGCGACGTTGCCGGCGATCACCACCTGCCCCGGCGAGTTGAAATTGACCGCCTCGACGACACCACCGGCGGCACTCGCTTCGGCACAGATGTCGACGATCTGCTGGTCCTCCATGCCGAGCACGGCCGCCATCGAGCCCTCGCCGACCGGCACCGCGGTCTGCATGAACTGGCCACGCGCGCGCACCAGTTTCACGGCATCGGCGAAGGCGAGGCTGCCGGCGCAGACCAGCGCCGAGAATTCACCGAGGCTGTGGCCGGCGAGCAGCACCGGGCGCACGTCGCTGCGCTGCTGCCACAGACGCCACAGCGCGACGCTGGCGGTCAGCAGCAGCGGTTGCGTGCGCTCGGTCAGGTTCTGCTGCTCCTGCGGGCCGTTCTGCGCCAGCGCCCACAGGTCATAGCCGAGCGCTTCGGAGGCCTCGGCGAAGGTCTGCTCGACCACCGGACTGGTGGCGGCGATGGCGGCGAGCATCCCCACCTTCTGCGAACCCTGACCGGGAAAGACGAAAGCCAGTTGCTGATTGGTCATGCTGACTCCTGAGTCGCGAACGACTGCGATCGCTTCGTTGATGTTCTGTTTGCCGGTATTTCGCTGATCGATGTTCCGGCTGTCGATATTCCAATTCCGTCGATGACGTTCGAGGCACCGCTATCAGCCGAGATGGCGCTCTATCTGCACCGGCAGGCCGCGCTGCACCGAGCGCACGGCACAGTCGATGGCGCGCCCGAAGGCGCCGCTGTCGCTCCTGCCGTGACTCTTGACGACGACGCCGCGCACGCCGAGCAGGCAGGCGCCATTGTATTGGCCGGGGTCGAGCTGCGAGTGCAGCGCGCGCAACGTCGGCGCCGCCAGCGCGCCGATCAGGCGCCGCACGATGCCGCCGTCGAACGCCACGCGCAACTTGTGCGCGATCAGCTGCGCGGTGCCCTCGCAGACCTTCAGCGCGACGTTGCCGCTGAAACCGTCGCAGACGACGACGTCGGCGATACCGTCGAACAACTGATCGCCCTCGACGTAGCCGCGATAATTCAGTCGGGTGTCCGCCTCGCACAGCGCCGCCGCCGCGCGCACGACGTCGGTGCCCTTGCCCGCCTCGCTGCCAACATTGAGCAGACCGACGCGCGGCTGCGGCAGATCGTCAAGCACCGTCGCCAGTGCCGAACCCATCACCGCAAACTGGTGCAGCTGTTGCGGCGAGCAGTCGAGATTGGCACCGAGATCAAGCAGATAGCAGTGGCCGGCGCGGGTCGGCACCGGCGAACAGAGCGCCGGTCGCTCGATGCCCGGCAGCCGCTGCAGCAACAGCGCGCCCATCGCCATCAGCGCGCCGGTGTTGCCGGCGCTGACGACGGCATCGACGCGGCCGTCGGCCAGCAGGTCGATCGCACGGCGCATCGACGAATCGGGCTTGTGACGCAGCGCCTGCGTCGGCTTGTCAGCCATCGTCACGACGTCGGCGGCAGCGACGATCTCGATGCGGGGGTCGGCTTCGATATGGGCGCGAACGACCGCCTCGTCACCGACGAGGACGAGGTGCAGATCGGGGTAGCGGCGGAGGGCGTTGCTTGCGGCGGGGAGAGCCTGGCGGGGACCTGCGTCCCCGCCCATCACATCGATGGCGATGCGAATCGGCCCGGACAACGGGGATTATTCGTCGCCGGTGTGGATCACTTTACGGCCGCGGTAGAAACCGTCGGCAGTGATGTGATGGCGGCGATGGGTTTCGCCACTGGTCTGATCGACCGACAGCGTCGGGCCGGTCAGGGCGTCGTGCGAACGGCGCATGTCGCGGCGCGAACGGGATTTACGGTTCTGTTGAACTGCCATGGGAAAAGTGCTCCTCAGTCACTCATTTGCCGGACTTCAACTGCTCCAGCACGCTAAACGGATTTACTTGCAAAGAGTCTCTCTGCGGCTTTTCCGCGTCGATCTCCGCATTCCGGGCGGCTTGCGCATCGCTGCGCTGCCCGGCCTGCTGCGCACACGGGCCGCTGTCGTGGTAGCTGATGTAGGGCAGGCTGATGATCAGCTCGTCCTCGATCAGCTCGCGCAGATCCTGCGGTTCCTCGCCGACGATGTACGGGTCGATGTCGCGCGGCAGATGCTGCGCCTCGTCATCGCTCCAGACCGCCGCTACCGCGAAACTCGAGTCGATCGCCACCGCCATCGGCTGCAGGCAGCGCTGGCAGAGCACCTGCACGCTGCCCTGCACACTGCCATCGATGCGACGCAGCTTCTGCTCGTCGACACGAAAGTGCAGCTCGATGTCGAAGCTGCCCTCGCCACTCTCCACCATGTCGCGCAACCGCGCGAAGCCGGTCAGTGGCTCCCGGGCCGAGATCGTTCCGCCCGAGGCGATCAGACGGCGGATATCGACCTGTCTGGGCAGCGGCTCGGCAGAGCTGGTCCGGGGGGCATTTGACATAGGGGGCGCATCATAGGGCCGACCTTCCTCTCTGTCTAGGGCATCATTGCCAACCCGGCCACCACCCGACGAGCCCCGATGTCCACCGCACCGATACAGCCCGACCACCCGCCGCTGCTGCTCGCCTCCAGTTCGCGCTACCGCCGCCAGTTGCTGGAGCGGCTGCAGCTTCCTTTTATATGGGCCAGCCCGGAGATCGACGAGAGCGCGCTGCCGGACGAACCAGCCGAGGCGCTGGTGCGGCGGCTGGCCGAGGCCAAGGCGCGGGCACTGGTGGCGGACCATCCGGCGCACCTGATCATCGGCAGCGATCAGGTCGCCTGCCTCGACGACCGCATCATCGGCAAGCCGGGCGACCTCGCCAATGCGCGCCGGCAACTGCGCGCCGCATCGGGGCGCAGCGTGCGTTTCCTGACCGGGCTGTGTCTGCTCGACAGCGGCAGCGGTCGCTGTCAGGTCGTCGTCGAACCATTCGACGTGCATTTCCGATCACTGACCGACACGCAGATCGACCGCTACCTCGAACACGAACAGCCGTTCGACTGTGCCGGCAGTTTCAAATCGGAGGGATTGGGCATCGCACTGTTCGAGGCGCTGCACGGGCGCGACCCGAACGCGCTGATCGGCCTGCCACTGATCGCGCTGGTCGATCTGCTGCAGGCCGAAGGTGTTGAGGCCCTGTAAGAAGGGTGCCGTGAACGTCAACGCAACTGTGGTGCGGCCGTAGCAACTCCCTGCGCCAGCCCGGCGCCGAATTCGACGCCAAGCCCCTTCAGCAGCTGCTGCAGCGGATCGCGCCGCTTCGAGAAATCGACGATCTCCTCGGCGCCGATCACGTCGCGCGCCACCTGACCGGGGCTGCCGAGCCCATCGATCAGGCCGAGCGATAGCGCCTGTTCACCGCTCCAGACCATGCCGCTGAACAGCAGCGGATCCTCTTTCAGTTTGTCGCCGCGGCCACTTTTCACCCGCTCGATGAACTGGCGATGCGTGGTGTCGACCACCGACTGCCACAGCTCGCGCTGCGACTCCGGGAACGGGCTGAACGGGTCGAGCAGCGCCTTGTTGTCGCCGGCGGTGACGAGCCGGCGCTCGACGCCGAGCTTCTCCATCAGCCCGGTGACGCCGAAACTGCCGGAGATGACGCCGATCGAGCCGACCAGGCTGGCCTGATCGGCGTAGATCGCATCGGCGGCGGCGGCGATGTAGTAGGCACCGGAGGCGCCGATATCGCCGATCACCGCGTAGAGCTTCTTGTCCGGATACTTGTCGCGCAGCCGGCGGATCTCGTTGTAGACGTAACCGGACTGCACCGGGCTGCCACCGGGGCTGTTGATCGCCAGCATGACCGCCTTGGCGCGCTTGTCCTCGAACGCCGCGCGCAGGCCGGAGACGATGCTGTCGGCGCTGGCCAGCTCATCCGGCGCGATGACGCCATCGACCCTGACCAGCCCGGTGTAGCTGTCGGCGGCCACCGGTTTCAGCCCGTCGCGCGGCACGAACAGCCAGATCGCCGCGAACAGATAGACGAAGGTCAGCAGCTTGAAGAAGATGCCCCAGCGCCGCGCTCGCCGCTGCTCATCCAGCGAGCCGTTGACCACCTTCTCGAGCACGCGCCAGGCGCGCTCGCCGTCCCGCTCTTCCGCCATACCGATCTCTTCCTCGATGTCTGCGAAGGGTTATCAGTTGTAGCTCATCGTTCGGCGCCCCACCCGGCCACGTCGGCCAGCCGATCGACGACGCGCCACGGCCGGTAGGTCCGCAGCCGTTCCGGCGCATGGGCGCCGAAGCTGACGCCGATACGGTCGACACCGGCCGCCTCGGCCATCGCCATGTCGTACTCGGTGTCACCGATCATCACCGCCGCCTGTGGTGTCACCGACAGTTCGGTCAGCAGCTCGTGCAGCATCTGCGGGTGCGGCTTGGAGCGGGTCTCGTCGGCGCAGCGGGTGGCGTGGAACAGAGACGCCCAGCCAGTCTGGCCGAGCGCCCGCGTCAGCCCGCGCCGGCTCTTGCCGGTCGCCACCGCCAGCAGCCAGCCCTGCTCCCGCAGGCCCGACAGAAGCTCGAACGCACCTTCGAATTGCCGGCAAGGCTGTTGATCCAGTTCGAGAAAGTATTTGACGTAGGTCTCTCGCAATACCGCCAGCTCGGAACCCGGGGCATCCGGATAGAGGCGCTGCAGCGCCTCCGGCAGGCCCAGGCCGATGATGTTGCGGATCGCGTCGTCGCCGCGCGGCGCCAGCGCCAGTTCGTCGATGGCGGCCGCCATCGCACCGACGATCTTGTCGGCCGAATCGACCAGCGTGCCATCCCAGTCGAAGACAAACAGTTTTCTCACGACGGTTTACGCAACTCTTCGAGGAACAGCTTCAACTCGGGCGGCAGTTCGGCCGTCAGCGTCATCGGCCGCCCCTGCCAGTCGATCGTCAGCGCCGCCGCATGCAGGAACAGCCGCCGCAGCCCGAGCTCGCGAAAGCGCGCCAGCTGGTCGCGGTCGCAGTACTTCTCGTCGCCGGCGATCGGGTGGCCGGCGAACTGCGCATGCACACGGATCTGGTGGGTGCGACCGGTGATCGGGCGCGCCTCGACCAGCGTCGCCGCATCGAAGTTCTCCTCGATGCGGAACTCCGTCAGCGCCGCCTTGCCGGAAGCCGACACCCGCACCACCCGCTCGCCGGACTTCAGCGTGTTCTTCTCCAGCGCCGCCTCGACCTTCGTCTTCCGCTTCGGCCACTGGCCGACGACCAGCGCCAGATAGCGCTTGTCGACGCCGTCGCCGCGCAGCGCCGCGTGCAGCGCCAGCAGCGCCGAGCGCTTCTTCGCCACCATGATCAGGCCGGAGGTGTCGCGGTCGAGCCGGTGCACCAGCTCCAGGAAGCGGGCGTCGGGGCGCATCTGCCGCAGCGCCTCGATCAGGCCGAAGCTGAGCCCGCTGCCGCCGTGGACGGCGAGACCGGCCGGCTTGTCGACGACGATCAGGCCGTCGTCCTCGAACAGGATCGCCTGCTCCAGCCGCTGCTGCAGCGCCTCCGGCGGCGCCGGCGGGGGTACCTCCTCGCTGATCCGCACCGGCGGAATCCGCACCTCGTCGCCGAGCTGCAGCCGCTGATCGGCCTTGGCGCGCCCCTTGTTGATCCGCACCTCGCCCTTGCGCAGCAAGCGATAGATGCGCGACTTCGGCACGCCCTTCAGTTCGCGCAGCAGGAAATTGTCGACGCGCTGACCGTCGGAGCCGGCGTCGACCCGGACCAGGCGTACGCCCTCGGCTCTGTCTTGACTCATGGGAGATGGTTGCCAGCAGGAACGTAGGTGAACGTAACTATTTGATGGAGTTGGAAGCCGCTGATATATTGCCGCGGTGCATCGGCCGGGTCCGGCCCCGCCCCCCTGAGCGCTGTGCGCCTGAGAAGCTCCATGCTGATGAATTGCATGGACCGGGCAGCGACAGGCCGTGTCGGACGATGCGTTCGGGCAACTCCCGCTGCCACTGCAGCGGCGGCACCCGAGAAACTCGACGGGCGGCTACTGTAACAGCTTCTTCGCAGTAGTTGCCCCTACTCCAACAGTGCAGCGGCTGTTCCGACTGCACCGTTGTTGCAAACCGTGTTTGTGACGCTCGCGAAGCAATAGGGGCAGCGGTCCTACGGCGATTCGAATCATTCGCCTGTCGATACCGGCCCCGGTTGCGCGCTTCGCATGTACCGAACTCATCGACCGACAGCGTCAGCTGCGGCGGCCGTGTCGCCCCGAAGGCGCGATCCACACGATCGCCCGGGCGCTGAGCCTGCATCGCCGCACCGTCACGCGCGGAGATCCCGCGCCCCGCGAAGGTCGATCACGTTC
The DNA here is from genome assembly GCA_964515735.1 of uncultured Verrucomicrobiaceae bacterium. GTDB lineage: Bacteria > Pseudomonadota > Gammaproteobacteria > Pseudomonadales > CAMLJR01 > CAMLJR01. Next base: position 11,781 of record CAZEVP010000039.1, read on the forward strand.
CGGTGCAACAGTATCTGAACATCGTCGTGCATCGATGGTGTAGCGGCAGCCGTTCTAAACGGACATGTCGTCAACATGAAGAGAATGCTGATCAACGCAACTCAGGTGGAAGAGTTGCGCGTCGCGCTGGTCGATGGCCAACGCCTGTACGACCTCGATATCGAAAGCTCCGCCCGCGAGCAGAAGAAATCCAACATCTACAAGGGTGTCATCACCCGCGTCGAACCGAGCCTCGAAGCCGCCTTCGTCGACTTCGGCGCCGAGCGCCACGGCTTCCTGCCGCTCAAGGAAATCTCCCGCGAATACTTCTACCGCCCGGCCGAGTCCGGCGGCCGCGTCAAGATCAGGGACGTGGTCAAGGAAGGCACCGAAGTCATCGTCCAGGTCGACAAGGAAGAGCGCGGCAACAAGGGCGCCGCGCTGACCACCTTCGTCAGCCTCGCCGGTCGCTATCTGGTGCTGATGCCGAACAACCCGCGCGCCGGCGGCATCTCGCGCCGCATCGAGGGCGACGACCGCTCCGAGCTGCGCGACGCGCTGGCCTCGATCGAGATTCCGGACGGCATGGGCGTCATCGTCCGCACCGCCGGCGTCGGCCGCAGCCCGGAAGAGCTGCAGTGGGACCTCAACTACCTGATGCAACTGTGGGAGGCGGTCAGCAAGGCCGCCGGCGAGCGCCAGGGCGCGTTCCTGATCCTGCAGGAAAGCAACGTCATCATCCGCGCCATCCGCGACTATCTGCGCGCCGACATCGACCAGGTGCTGGTCGACTCCGACGCCGCCTACGACGAGGCGATCAACTTCGTCCGCACGGTGATGCCGAGCTACCAGAACAAGGTGCGCCGCTATCAGGACCCGGTGCCGCTGTTCAACCGCTACCAGATCGAATCGCAGATCGAGACCGCGTTCCAGCGCGTCGTGCAGCTGCCGTCGGGCGGCTCGATCGTCATCGACCCGACCGAGGCGATGGTGTCGATCGACATCAACTCGGCGCGCGCCACCAAGGGCGAGGACATCGAGGAGACCGCGCTGCAGACCAACCTGGAGGCGGCCGACGAGATCGCCCGCCAGCTGCGTCTGCGCGACATCGGCGGCCTGATCGTCATCGACTTCATCGACATGTCGTCGGCGAAGAACCAGCGCGAAGTCGAGAACCGCGTCCGCGACGCGCTGAAGGCCGACCGCGCCCGCGTCCAGGTCGGCCGCATCTCGCGCTTCGGCCTGCTCGAAATGTCGCGCCAGCGTCTGCGGCCGTCGCTGGAGGAGTCGAGTGCCAGCGTCTGCCCGCGCTGCTCCGGCCAGGGCACCATCCGCAACACCAAGTCGCTGGCTCTGTCGATCCTGCGCCTGATGGAAGAGGAAGCGAACAAGGAGCGCAGCGCCGAGATCCACGCCATCGTGCCGGTCTCCGTCGCCAGCTTCCTGCTCAACGAGAAGCGCAACGCGATCACCGCGATCGAGAGCCGCAACCGCGTGCGCGTCGTCATCGTGCCGTCGCCGCATCTGGAAACGCCGCACTACGAAGTGAAGCGCCTGCGCGACGACGACGAGAACCTGCGCGCACTCAGCTACGAAGTGCAGCCGGAGCACCACCACGCGCCGGAGACCACCGAAGTGCTGGCCGCCGCCGACATTCCGGAGCGCCAGAAGGCCGCCGTGCAGCTGGCCGCGCCGGTCGCACCGGCACCGCAGCAGATCGAACCGGAACAGCCCGTCGCCGCCCCGCAACCGGCTCCCGCCGTTGCCGTCGCAGCGGCCACTCCGGTCGCCCGGAAATCGCCCGGCCTGTTCAACCGTCTGATCGGCATGCTGTTCGGCGAGGAGACGCCGGCACCGGCTGCAGCCGCACCGCAACCGGCACGCGAGGATGAAGGCCAGCGCGAACGCAGTGGCGAGCGCCGCCGCAGCCGTGGCGGTCGCAACCGCAATCGCGGTCAGGGGCGTGGCGAAGGTCGCAGCGGTGAAGGCCGCAGTGAAAGCCGCGAAGGTCGCAGCGAGAACCGCGAGCCGCGTGAAGCCAGAGAGCCTCGCGAAACCAGAGAAGCGCGCGAGCCCAGAGAAGCGCGTGAACCGAGGGAGCCGCGCGAGAATCGCGAGCGCGGCGAACGCCGTCGCGAGCGGCCGCCGGTCGAGCGCGAGCGGTCGCAGCCGGTCGATGAGATCGCAACCGACGATATCGCCGTCGACACCGCCAGCGACAACGACAGCGGCGAGAACCGCCCGCAGCGCCGTCCGCGCGACCGCCGCCCGCGTGGCCCGGCTGAACGCGTGCGCGAAGCGCTGCCAGCAGAAACCACTGTGGCCGAAGAGGCCGTTGTCGCCGAGGCCGCGACCGACAGCGCCGACGAGGCTCAGGCCGCCGACGGCGATAGCACCGGCGCCGACGGCGAGCAGCGCCCGCGCCGCAGCCGCCGCCGTCGCGGTGGACGCGATCGCGGTCCGCGTCAGGCTGGCGATGCCAATGTCGCCGAGCTGGACGGCGACGCCGGGCAGGATGTCGATGACACCGTGCAGGCGGAAGGTGACGATACCGGCAATGCGCTCGTCGCTGCCGTTGCCGGCATCGATGACGGTACCGCACGCGAAACCGACGTCGTATCCGAAAACGTCGTATCCGAAGCCGATATCATCGCACCGGTCGTCGCGGCGGCGGCTGTCGCCACCGTCGAACCCGAGGTCGTGGAAACCGCTGCGGTCGAGGCGCCCGCCGTCGCCGAAGTGGCAGAAAGCGTCGTCGTCGAGCCGGCAGTGGTTGAACCGGTCGCGGCACAGCAGCCCGTCGTCAGCGCACCGGTAGCGGTCGAAACACCGGCGCCCGTCGCAGCTCCGGCACCCGCCGCGGCAGCGGTGACAGAGCGGCCCGCGGCCGTCGCTGGTGGTCGTGTCGCCAACGACCCGCGCGTGCAACCGCGCCGTGCCGAAGCCGTCGACGTTCAGACGCAGCAGCCGCCGCTGACGGCGCTGAATGCGGCGCCGGCGCAGCCGGATCCGTCGCGCCAGCAGGTGACCCGCGCCGCCAACGACCCGCGCCTGAAACGCAGCGTCTGAGGCGTCACAAGGTAAAAACCTGATAACTCAGGCTGTATCAAAACTCCGGGAAGCCGGGGTAAATAAAGAAAATGCCCGCAATGATCGTTGCGGGCATTTTCTTTCTTCCGAGCCTTACTTGACCGCCGGCATTATTTCTTCGGCAACCCACTGCGTGTAATCGAAGTATTCATCGATGTGTTTGACCATGGGGATCGGCACCGAACTCATCGTCACGCCCAGCTCCCTGAACCAGCACAGGCGGTCGATGATCTCCTGCCGGGTCTGGCCGGGCCGCGCCTTCGGATCCTCCAGCACCACGTGTCCCTCACCCACCCGCGACGTGGAGAAGCCGTAGAACACTTCGTCGAGCCTGCCGTTGTAGTCCGGCTGCGAGCGAATGAAATCGAGCTTCTCCGGAATCTGTTCCGGCTTGGTCAGGAATGGCCACCAGCCGGTACCGTAGCGCGCGGTGCGCTGCAGCACGGCGTCGGCATCACCGCCGAACCAGACTGGTAGATGCGGTCGCTGCACCGGTTTCGGTTCGAACGCGACATCCTTGAACGAGACATATTTCCCCTCGAACTCCGGCTGCTCCTTGGTCCACAGTTCGATGATCGCCTGGATGTACTCCTCGGCCATCGCACCGCGCTGATTGAACGGCACACCAAGCAACTCGAACTCCTCCTTCAGCCAGCCGACGGCGAAGGTGATCGTGACTCGCCCGCCCGACAGCCAGTCGATGGTCGACAGCGCCTTGGCGGTGACGATCGGGTGTTGCAGCGGCAGGATCGCGATGCAGGAGTTGACGCGGATGCGCTCGGTGGCACCGGCGAAATAGCCCATCGCCGGATAGGCTCCGAAGTAGTGCGGGCCGGAAAGCTCGACATGCGAGCGCGGCACGATGTGATGCTCGGGCACGGCGATCATCGCGTAGCCGAGTTTTTCCGCCCACTTCGCCAGCCGCGTTTGATCGGCGCCGGTCACGGCCGCCTCCCAGGGCTGGCAGCTGGCCTTCAGCCGCAGCAGGTGCGGCATCGCGAATCCCAGTTTCATTTCCCCCTCCTCACCTTGTTTTCGTCGGTTGGTCGTTTCACATGTCGATACACCACACGGTCGTATCGTCAGAACCCGAGGCCGGCGATCTGGCCGCCGTCGACCAGCACATCGCAGCCGGCCATGAAGCTCGCCGCCGGCGAGCAGAGAAAGGCCACCACCGCGGCCAGTTCGTCGGCGCGGCCGATACGGCCGAGCGCCGAGCGCTCGATCATCCGCTGCGCGAAGTCGCCGACGGCCATCTCGCCCCGCGTCATGTCGGTGTCGACGGCGCCCGGCGATATCGACAGCAGCCGCACGCCGCGCTCGCCGAACGCCTTTGCCTCGCGTCTGGCCAGCGCGCGCACGCCGAGCTTCGACAGCGGGTAGGCAAGCTCCGACGTCGGCGCGAACCCGGCCAGCGCAAAGACGCCCTCCGGCGGCAGCGGCTGCGTGAACGCGGCGACGGCAGCAGGCGGCAGCGGGACGTAGGAGGAGTTGGAGGCGAACAGCACGATCGCCGCCGCCGGCGCCATCCGCTCGCCGACGCCGTCTAACAACCTGATTGTGGCGCCAAGATTGACGTCGAGGATACGCTCGGGCGCGGCCATCTTCGGCGAGATGCCGGCGGTGTGAACCAGCGCGCCGATCGCGCGCCCGCCGAGCGCCTGCCGCAAGCGGTCCGGAAACGCGGAGTCGGCGATGTCGGCGGCGAGAATGTCGACCGCGGCAGTGCCGGCCGACAGCGATGCCGCCACCGCCTCCAGCCGCCCGGCATCGAGGTCGCACAACAGCAGTTGACGCCAGCCGTCCCGCGCCAGCTGCCGCGCCGTCGCCGACCCCATGCCGCCCGCCGCTCCGGTCACGACGGCGACACCCGCCCGCTCATTGCCTGCCATGTTTCCGCTCCTTGCCAATCGCTTTTCTGGAACCGCGCGCGAAACCGGACTCAGATGCGCGCGGCGACATCGGCGGCATCGCGCACGGCGCCCTGAATGTAACCGACGCCCGCGCAGTCGCCCGCCTGATGGACCTCGATGCCGGTCGCCTGCAGCGCCTCGTAGAGCGCCGGATTCGGATAGGCGCCCTTGGCGATGATCACGGTGTCGGCGGGCAGTGCCGCCGGCTTGCCGTCGCGATCGGTGAAAACAACGCCACGTCCGTCGATGCGGATGTCACCGGCGCCGGGATGCAGCGCGATGTCGCTCTCCGTCATCTCGGCCAGCATCACCGAGCGCCGCGCCGGCGACAGGCCACGACCGAACTGGGCTACATCGTCGACGACGGCGACGTGGCGGCCGCGTTCATGCAGGAATTCGGCGAGCTCCAGCCCGACCAGATCGCCGCCGATGATCGCCACCCGCTCGCCGATCGGCATCCACAGCCGGCTCGCCCTGCGCACCCGCTCCGGGTCCGCCGTCACACCGAGCGCACGCGCCGCGCCGATGGCGAGCCGCTGTGCCAACGGAATCTTCGCTTCCGCCCCGTCGCCCTCGCCGAGCAGCAGGGCGCGCAGCGAAGCGCCGTCGTGGACATGCGGCAGATCGCGGCCGGGAATCTCGGGAGCGCGGCGGATGGCGCCAGTGGCCACCACCACCGCGTCGGGGGCGAGCGCGCGGATACTGTCGGGCGTCGCCACGCTGTTCAGCCGCACGTCGACCTTCAGCTCCGCCAGTTGCTCCTTCAGCCACGCGACGAAATCGCCGTTGGGGGCATAGGCGATGGCGGCGATCCGGGCCGTGCCACCCAACTGCTCCGCCGCTTCCAGCAGGATCACCGAGTGACCGCGCACACTGAGCCGCCGCGCCGCTTCCATGCCGGCGGGACCACCGCCGACCACCACCACCCGGCGCGGCCTGTCGGTCGGCGCCAGCAGGTTCTCTTTCTCGAAACCGACGTCGCCGTTGACCGCGCAGCGCAGCGGTTGGTGCAGCATCGCCTGGCTCAAACAGGTGTAGCAGTAGATGCACGGGCGCACGGCGCGAGTACCGCCGGCCGCGAGGTGGCGGCTGAAATCGGCGTCGGCGAGCTGCTTGCGCCCCATCGCCATGAAGTCGAATCGGCCATCGGCGATCGCCCGGTCGGCGACCTCGGGGTCTATCCGGCCGACGGTGACGACCGGAATCGAGACCGCCCTCTTCATCTCGGCCGCATACGGCACCAGCTTGCCTGGCTGCTGCGGCAGGTAGGAGTCCATCAGCGCCCTGGCGATGCCGTAGTCGTGCGAGGCGCTGACCGTGATCGCATCGGCACCCGCCGCCTCGGCGATCTGCGCATGGCGGCAGGCGTCGGCCGGCCCGACGCCATCCTTCACGTGGAATTCGATCGCGTTGAGCTTGCACAACAGCGGGAAGTCACGGCCGATGCGGCGGCGGATCGCCTCGATCACCTCCCGCATCAGCCGGGCGCGGTTCTCGAGCGAACCGCCATAGCCATCGGTGCGGCGGTTCTCGGCCGGCGACAGGAACGAGGCGAGGATGTAGGTGTGGGCGGCGTGCACCTCGACCGCGTCGAAGCCGGCCTCCACCGCGCGCCGCGCGCCTTCGGCGAAATCGTCGATCAGCGCCGCGATGTCGTCTTCGTCCATCGCCCTGAATTGCGGCGGCGCCATGCCGCGACCGAACGGGGAGATCGCCAGCTCCTCCGGAAACAGCGCGCTCTTCATGCCCACGCCGCCACCGCCCGGCAACGGCAGCGACGGGCACCACACCGGAATACCGGCGGCCATGTCGCAGGCGGAGGAGATGCCGCCATGGTGGAGCTGCGCCGAGATGCGCCCGCCGGCCCGGTGGATGGTGTCGGTCAGGCGGCGCAGGCCGGGGATGAAGCGATCATCCGAGATGCCGACCTGATGGGTCTGCACCTGGCCGCGCGGATAGCTGACACCGACCGCCCCCATCGTCAGCAGTGCCGCACCACCGGCGGCCCGCGCCGCGTAGAAAGCCGTCAGCTCATCGCTGACGGTGCCGTCGGCGCTGGCGAGGTTGGTACCCATCGCCGTCTGGAACAGCCGGCTCGGCAACGCCAGCGAGCCGATCCGGCCGGGCGAAAACAGGTGGTGGAAGCCAGCCATGCTCTCTCTCCTCGCATTCTTATGGTTATGCACGGCCGCACCGGGAGCCCCGTGGCGAAGGCCGAGCGCGGTTGGCTGAAACCACTAGATAGTGGTCACTAGTTAGTGGCGCTGTCAACCGGCTTATGTCAGCATCGCAACACGCCGGACCCGATCGGGTTCCCGGCCGTCGAGATCGCCGCATTCGCCGAACAGGGTGTAATTCAGGGACTTACGGAGGGTTCGTCTTGGCAACGAAACATTCGACCGACAGCGATACCGCCCCCGCGCGGCGGCGGCGTTCGACCGAGGAGATCATCGGCCGCATCGTTGAGGCGGCGAGCGAGGAGTTCGAACGGAATGGCTATGCCGGCGCCAAGACTGCGGCGATCGCCCGCACCGCCGGCGTCGCCGAGTCGCTGATCTTCAGCCATTTCGAATCGAAGTCGCGGCTGTTCCAGGAGGTGGTGTTCGAGCCGCTGAACCGGCATTTTCTGGAATTCCGCGCCGCGCACACGGTGGCGGACGGCGACCGCGACGGCCTGCAGGAACACTCGCGCCAGTACATCCTCGAACTGCAGCGGTTCATCGAACGCCACTCGCGGCTACTGACGTCGCTGCTGGTCACCCAGCTCTACGCCAGCGACGACGTGCAAGGGATGGCGGAGGTCGACGGCCTGCAGGACTTCTTCGCCCGGACCACGGAGGCGGTCAGGCAGCGCCTCGAAGGCGAAGCGCGGATCGATCTGAACCTGCTGGCGCGCATCTCCTTCGCCACGGTGCTGGCCTGCGTCATATTCCGGGAGTGGCTGTTCCCCGAGGGCACGGCGACCGAACCGGCGATCAACGCCGCGATCAGCAGCTTCGTCCTGGGCGGCTTCAACGCCAGCACAGGTACTTGAGCGGGCACCGCACCACCGGGAGGTAGCTTCCACGATCGAGCTGATGTCGACTCGAGTCATCACCGAGCTGATTCGCCACCTGAATCGGAGTAATCGCCTTTACCAGATCCGCTCGATCAGCAGGAAACAGATCAGCGTCACCGCCACCACACTGAACAGGCTCACCATCGCGCCGGCGCGGATCATATGACCGATGCGCAGGTGCCCGCTGCCAAAGACGATGGCATTGGGCGGTGTCGCCACCGGCATCATGAAAGTGCAGCTCGCCGCGATCACCGCCGGGATCGTCAGCAGCTCGACCGGTATCGCCACGGCCACGGCCAGCGCCGCCACCAGCGGCAGGAATGTCGCCGCAGTGGCGGTGTTAGAGGTCAGTTCGGTCAGCAGGTTGATCGTAAGCACCACCAGTCCAATCATCAGCAACGTCGGCAACGCACCGAAACCGCCGAGCCACTGCGCCAGCCACCCGGCCAGACCGCTGCCCTGAATCGCCGCCGCCAGCGACAGGCCACCACCGAACAGCAGCAGCACGCCCCACGGCAGTTTCTCGGCGGTGCGCCAGTCGAGCAGACGTTTGCCATCACCGGCCGGCAGCAGGAACAGCAGCAGTGCGGCGGCGATGGCGATGCCGGTATCGCCGATACCCGGCACGAAGCGATCGAACAGCGGCCGTGTGATCCAGGCCGTCGCCGTCAGCAGAAACACCGCGGCGACACGCCACTCATGACGCGACGGAGTGCCGAGCGCCAACAGCTCACGCCGCAACATCGCCTCGCTGCCAGCCATCGAGATGGCGAAACCACGCCGGGTCAGCCACCACCAGGTGAACGACAGCATCACCAGCGCCACCGGCAGCCCGAGCAGCATCCACTGACCGAAACCGATCTGAATCGCATGGTTCTCGCGCAGATAGGCCGCCAGCAGCGCGTTCGGCGGCGTGCCGATCAATGTCGTCATACCGCTGATCGACGCCGAATAGGCGATCGCCAGCAGCAGCGCGACGGCGAAGCGCTCGCGCTCGGCGCTGTTGGCATCGCGCGTGACCAGCTCGATCACCGACAGGCCGACCGGCAGCATCATGATCGCCGTCGCGGTGTTGCTGACCCACATGCCGATGAAGCCCGTCGCCAGCATGATGCCGCCGATCTGCCGGCGCGGTCCGCCGCCGACGGCGAGCAGCGTCATCAGCGCGATGCGCCGATGCAACCCGCAGTGCTCCATCGCCAGTCCGAGCGTGAAGCCGCCGAGAAACAGGAAGATGACCGGATTGGCGTAGTGCGAGGTGGTACGTTCGATCACTTCGATGCCGAGCAGCGGCAGCATCAGGATCGGCAGCAGCGCGGTGGCCGCCAGCGGCAGCGCTTCGGTCGCCCACCAGGTCGCCATCAGTGCAACCACGCCGAGCGTGCGCCAGCCCGACACGCTCAACCCGGCCGGTGGCTCGGTGAGCAGCGTCAGCGCAAACAGAAGCGGGCCGACCACCAGACCGATCGATGCCACCAGGCGGCCGGTATCGCGCGATTTCGTACCTTCATCGCCCGCTTTCCTCACGCCGCCCACTCCACGCGATTACAGAATCCAGGTGCGCATCTGTTGCAGCACCTCACCGCTGTAGCGCTCGAACTGCGGCAGGAAGCTGGCCATGTTGGCCCACAGGATGACGAAGCCGAGCAGCAACATCATCGGAAAACCGATCGCGAAGATGTTCAGCTGCGGCGCCGCGCGCGTGATGACGCCGAGCGTGCTGTTGATGATCAGCAGCGCCATCACCGCCGGCAGCGCCATCAGCATCGCCGCCGCGAACATCCAGCTGCCCCACCCCGCCAGCACCAGCAGCCGCTCGCCGCCGATACCGACGCCGACCGGCAGCGTGTGGAAGCTCTCGACCAGCACGTCGATCATCACCAGATGGCCGTTCATCGCCAGGAACAGCAGCGTGGCAAGGATCAGGTTGAACTGCGAGACGACGGTGACGACGACACCGTTGACCGGGTCGTTCAGCGAGGCGAAACCGAGGCCCATCTTCATCGCGATGATCTGTCCGGTCATGATGAAGGCCTGCATCATCAGCTGCAGGAACAGGCCGAGGCCGACACCGATCAGCACCTGCTGCGCGATCAGCACGACGGAGAGCGGTGACAGTGGATCAGGCTGAGGCAGATCGCGCAGTTGCGGCGCGATCGCCATCGTCACCAGCAGCGCCAGCAGCAGCCGCACGCGCGGCGGCACCATCTGCGCGCCGATGACCGGCACCACCATGAAGAAGGCGCCGATGCGCACCAGCGGCCACAGGAACTGGCCGACCCAGGCCTGCAGCGCGGCGATATCGAGTTCGAGCACGGCGTTCAGCCGATGAAGCGGGTGATGTTCATCATCAATTGCTGCGTGAAGTCGGTGAGTTTGGTCAGCAGCCACGGCCCCGCCAGCATCACCGCCGTCAGCGTGACGACCAGACGCGGCAGAAAACTGAGCGTCTGCTCGTTGATCTGCGTCGCCGCCTGAAAGGTGCTGATCACGAGACCGACCAGCAGCCCCGGCACGATCAGCACGCAGACCATCGTGATCACCAGCATCAGTGCCTGCGCGAACAGGTCGATGACGATTTCCGGGGACATGGCCGGCTCCCGCTCAACCGAGCAGTTTCTTGATGATCTCGATGGCCTGCGTGCTGCCGTTCTTCTGCAGCCAGCCGATCACCACCGGGGCGAACTGGCGGGCGGTGTCGGCGCTGACGCCGAGCTTGCTGAAGCCGGCGACCAGCTCCGCCAGCACGCCCATCTTGCCGCCGCCCAGTGCCGAGGCGAGACCGCCGAGCAGGCCGCCGCCACTCTGCGGCGCCGATTCGAGCAGCGCCAGCGCGCCGGGAATCGCCTTGCCCAGTTCGGAGAAATCACCGCTCGACAGCTTGTCCTGCGCCACCTTCAGCAGCAGACCGAGGCCACCCTCGGCCTGCGACTGGTCGACGCCGGTCTGCGACATCAGCAGCTTGATCAGTTCGTTCATTGCCCCTGCTCCTCTCGTAAAAAACGGATGGCGACGCTATCCGTAACTGGCCGCCAGACTGCCGATGATCAGTGCCCAGCCATCGACCAGCACGAACAGCATCAGCTTGAACGGCAGCGAAATGATTACCGGCGACAGCATCATCATACCCATCGCCATCAGCACGCTCGCCACCACCAGGTCGATGATCAGGAACGGCACGAACAGCACGAAGCCGATCTGGAATGCCGTCTTCAGTTCGCTGGTCAGGAACGCCGGCGCCAGCACGAAGAACGGTACCTGCTCCGGCGTGTCGACCTTCGGCGTGTCGGAGATGCGCATGAACAGATCGAGGTCGGACTCGCGCGTCTGCGACATCATGAAGGTGTGGATCGGCTTCGAGGCGCGTTCGAGCGCTTCGCCGGGTGCGATCTGCTCGTTCAGATAGGGCTGCAGCGCCTGCTCGTTGATCTGCTGAAATACCGGCTGCATGATGAAAATCGTCAGGAACAGTGCCAGCCCGAGCAGCACCTGATTCGATGGCGTGGTCTGCAAACCGATCGCCTGACGCAGAATCGCGAACACGATGATGATGCGGGTGAACGCGGTCATCATCATCAGGAACGACGGCAGCAGCGTCAGCACCGTCATGATGGCGAGGATCTGCAGCGTTACCGTGTAGTCCTGACTGCCATCGGGATTGCTCTTCACCTGCACCGCGGGCACGCCGGGCAGCAGTTGCGAAACCTGCGGCGTCGACGCCGGCGTCGCGGTTCCCTGCGCCAGCAGCGGCGCGCTGCCGAACAGCGTCAGCACCAGCAGCAGCGTGCGCACGACCGCGCTCATCGCCCGGCTCCCGGTTGCAGCAGCTGGCGCAGTCGCGCCGCGAAATCGTCACCGCCACCATCGATCGGCAGCGGCTGTTCGAGCGGTTTCAGCAGCGTCACCTGCCCCGGCGCGACGCCGAGCAGCAGCTGTTCGCCGCCGACGTCGAGCAGCACCACGCGCTCGCGCGGCCCGACCATCGCCGAGGCGACGACACGCAGCGCGCGACCGGAGACCGGCTGCAATCCCGCCATCCGCCGCGTCAGCCACCAGCCACCGACGACCAGCAGCAGCAGGAACAGCAGACCGAGCAGCAGACTCCACGGGCTGGCGCCGGTGATGACCGGGGCCGGTGCCTGCTCGGCGGCGTGCAGCGGCAGCGCCAGCAGCGCGGCCAGCGGCAGCATGACGGTGCGAAGCTCTCGAAAACTGCGAAGCCCTCTGAACCCCCAGAAGTCTCGCAAGCATTGTCGGCGGGGAGCGATCATCGCGGGTCTCGGTCCGGGTGACGGGTGCGCGTCGCGGGCGGCCATGCCACCCGCGACGGCATCAGCGCAGCTTCTTGATGCGCTCGGAGGGGCTGATGACATCGGTCATGCGAATGCCGAACTTCTCGTTGACGACGACCACTTCGCCGTGTGCGATCAGCGTGCCGTTGACCAGCACGTCGAGCGGCTCGCCGGCGAGGCGATCGAGTTCGATCACCGAGCCCTGGTTCAGCTGCAGCAGGTTGCGGATCGTGATCTCGGTGTTGCCGACCTCCATCGATATCCGCACCGGGATGTCGAGAATCACATCGAGATCGGGCGCACCGGGCGCGCTGGCCTTGCCGGTCGGGCGGAGTTCGTCGAGCGGTGCGGGCGTGGCGGCCGGTTTCGGTTCGGGCTGGGCATTCAGCAGCGCATCGATGTCATCCTGCGCGCTGTCGTCGCCCTGCTCGGCCATCGCCGCGGCCCACTCCTCGGCCATCTTGTCCTGATCGAGATCGTCGTCACTCATCGTTCAGCTCTCGGCGACCATCGGGTCGCTGTAGTTCGTAAATATCGGTTTCGTGAATATCTGTTCTTCATATCCATCGTCGCAGTCCGCTCCGATGCCATGTCATCCGTTCATACACCGTTGCCGCGGTCGACCTTGCCGAGGATCTGCAATGCCAGATTGCCGCGCGCCTGCCCGAGCCGCGCGTTCAGCACCGGCACGCCGTTGGCGGTCAGCACCAGCTGCTCCGGCATCTCGATCGGAATCACGTCGCCCGGTTCGAGGTTGAGCACGTCACGCAGCGTGATCACCTTCTCGGCCACGGAGCAGTTGACCTCCACGGTGGCGCCCACCACGTCCTCGCGCAGCGAGCGCACCCAGCGCTCGTCGATGTCGTCGACGTCGCTCTGCATGCCGGCGTCGAGCGTCTCGCGGATCGGTTCGATCATCGCGTAGGGCAGCGTGATGTGCATGTCGCCGCCACCGCCGTCGAGCTCGACGTGGAAGGTGCTGACCACCACCACCTCGCTCGGGCTGACGATGTTCGCCATCGACGGGTTCACTTCCGAATTGACGAATTCGAACTCGACCGGATAGATCGTCTTCCATGCCTCGCGCAGATCGACGAAGGCCTGCTGCAGCACCATCTCGACGACGCGCAGTTCGGTCGGCGTGAATTCGCGACCCTCGATCTTGGCGTGGCGGCCATCGCCGCCGAAGAAGTTGTCGACCAGCTTGAACACCAGCTTGGCATCGAGGATGACGAGACCGGTGCCGCGCAGCGGACGCAGCTTGACCATGTTGAGACTGGTCGGCACGTACAGCGTGTGCACGTATTCGCCGAATTTCTGAATCTGGATGCCGCCGACCGCGACGTCGGCGCTGCGCCGCAGTAGGTTGAACAGGCTGATGCGGGTGTAGCGGGCGAAGCGTTCGTTGATCATCTCCAGCGTGGGCATGCGCCCACGCACGATCCGATCCTGGCTGGTCAGGTCGTAGGAGCGCGCCTCGCCCGGAATGAAGTCGGCATCGGTGCTGACCGCACCGTCGTCGACGCCGTGCAGCAGCGCATCGATCTCCTCCTGCGATAACAGATCCTGCACGTTGCCCTACCTCGCTCTGTCGTTACCGTCCGCTACTGCATCACCAGCGCGGTGAAGAACACCTGCTCGACGCCCGCTGCGCCGGTCTCCGCCTGCAGGATCTCCTGCACCGCGGTCAGAATCTTCTGTTGCAGCTGCTGGCGCCCGCCGTCGGTCTGCAGCGTGGCGAAATCCTCGCCGCTCAGCAGCAGCACGATACGGTTGCGGATCACCGGCATGTGCGTTCTGGCGGCATCGATCGCTTTCTGGTCGCGCGCCATCAGCGCCAGCGACATCTGCAGGTAACGCGGCCGCCCCTGCACGCTGTAGTTGGTCAGGAACGGCGGTTCCAGCACTTCGTAGATCGCCGCCGTCTTGCCCGGCGCGCTCTCGCCCGCCTTGCCGTCTCCTTCCGCCCCTGCCTCGGCGGTCGCGGTCTCACCGCCACCACCGAACATGCCCAGCGCGAAGAAGGTGCCGCCACCGGCCACCAGCAACAACACCAGCGCGATGACACCGAGCAGTATCAGTTTCTTTTTCTTGCCGGAGTCCGGCGCTGCCGCGCCCTCTCCGTCATCCTGTTCCGCTTCCGCTCTGGGCTCTTTCGCCATGCCAAATATCCGACGCTCCGCAACCTGCAAAAAGGGTTGGAGCAAAAGCTATGCCACTGGTTTTCCTGTATGGCGGCGACCCTGCAGGGTCGCCGCGGCCGGGCGACAGTGTAGCCGCTGACGCCGACACGAAGGGTGCCCGCCACGGATGGCGGGCACAAAAAATCGCCGGGAGCGATTTTTGGCGTCGCGTCAGCGACGACCCCGCAGGGGTGGCTGCCACGGACGGCAGACCACAAAAAATCGCCGGGAGCGATTTCTGGCATCACGTTGCGCGAATGGCGCAGACGAAAAGGCCGCGCACAAGGGCACGGCCTTCAGAAACGAGCCTCGGCTCGCGTCGGGTATGTCGGTCAGGAGCGGACGTCAGGCATAGGCGTCGAGCAGACGATTGCTGACGCTGACGGTGCGGGCGCCGGCATCGATCAGCGCACCGTCACCACCCTCCTCGCCGCCATCGGACAGCCGCGTGCCAGTGCCCGCCTCGCCCTGCGCCGCCTGCTGGCGTGCGTGACGCTGTTCGCCGACGCCGGCATCGAGCAGCTGGATGCCCTGGCTGTCGAACATCTCGCGCAGCCGCGGCAGCGCCTGATCGACCGCATCGCGCACGGCAGCGTGATGGCTGGTGAAGTAAACGCTGGCCTGATCCTGATGCGTCGAGATGCGTACCGACAGCGGGCCCAGCTCGGCCGGGTTCAGATGGATTTCAGCACTGCCGATCTGCTGCGCGCTGAACCACATCACCTTCTCCAGCACCGCCTCGCTGAAGCCCTGACGCCCCACCGGCACCTCGACCTGCGCGGTCGCGGGCGCGGCGCTCTGATAGGCGCGCAGCGGGTTGTCGCGCAGCGCCGCCGCGACGGCGTTGGTCGTGGTCGACGGTGCCGGCGCCTCGGCCGCGCCATCGCCGCTCGATGCCCGCGTCAGAGCCGCAAGATCGAAATCGGGTTCATCGCTGATGGCGGCGGTCGAGGCGGCGGCAGGTGCCGCATCACCGTCGGTGACGGGCTCGGCGTTGCGCACCGGCGCCGCCCTGGTCGTCGATTCCGGCAGCGGCCGTTTGACGTCTCCGGCGACCACCGCCGGTGCCAATGTCGATGCTGACGTCGAGCGCGTCTCTGTTTGCAAGGACGTCTGCAAGGACGTCTGTACGGCTGCCGATGCGGTCGCCACCGGGGCCTCGGCCGGCAACGGCATCGCGAGCGGCACAGGATCGGCAGCGGTCTCCGGCGCCGGCGCCGGCTGGTCGGCATCGGCCAGCACGATCGCCCCGTCGAGCGGCAGCTCCGCCAATGGCTCGTCACCGATTTCGATATCGATGTCGCCATCGGTTTCAGGATCATCGGCGACCAGCAGCGGGTCGGTCAGTTCGTTGGCAGCCGCCTCCGGGTCGACCGGTAGCGCCATCGACGCGATCGCCGGCAAATCATCAGTCACCGGGGTTGCCGGTGTCAGCGGCAAGGCGTCGCCGCCGACCGGCAAGGCATTGCCCGGCGGCGCGGTCGGCAACAGCGTCACCAGCGCGCCGGCCGTGGGCGGCACGGCGGCGGCGTCGCCCTGGGTCAACGCGGCCAGAACCGGCTGAAACTCAAGCCCGGCGGGGGTTTCCGCCCCGGCCGCCGGTGTCGCGGCGGTCGCCGGTGCGGTCGATGTCAGTAGTGTCGAGGTGGTCAGTGTGGCCGTCATCCGCTCTCTCCTGCGCTCTGAAACGCGCGTTCGCAGTCACAGGAGCAAGATGGCTGCCAACTCGGCAGATCGGATATACGGGGAATCGAAGAAACGCGAAATGAAGGGGGAACCCAAGCGCCCGGTCAGCCGATCAACGCCAGCATCTCGCGCTCGACGCAGGTGAACTCGTCGTGCAGATCGCGGTAAATCTCGCTGCTGCCGGCCAGCTGGCCGTCGGTACCACGCTGCTCCAGCTCCTGACACAGCGTCAGCAGCCCCGGCGCGCCCATGTTGCCGGCGCTGCCCTTGAAACTGTGCGCCGCGCGCCGCAGTGCGTCGGCATCGCTGCCGTCGATCGCCGTGGCGATGGCGGCCAGGCGCTGATGGCTGTCGGTGATGAAGGCACGCACCAGCGTGACGAATTCACTGCCCATCACGTTCTTCAGCTCGCGAATGGCGAATGCATCGAGGTGCCCGGTCGTCATGCTGCGCTCCGCGGTCGCTCGGCCGTCGACGGCGAAAGCGTCGAGCCGAGCAGACCCCAAGAAAAGGGAGCGCCAAGAATAGCGCCGATGGCCGCCTTCGGCATCCGTTCACGATCTGTCGCGGGGCCTGTCGTCCAGTTCGCTCTGCAGGCGCAGCTCGCGCCGGTGCTCCTCCTGCTGGCGTGCGCGGTCGCGCACCTGCGTCAGCAGCCGCCGCTTCGCGTACTGCGCCAGCCAGGCGGCGCGCGCCTGTTCCAGCGCCTCGGCGCGCTCGGCGACGACTCGCACCTGATGCTGCTGGATCTGGTCGAGCTGGTTGAAGAAGCCGCGATAGTTCAGCAGCTGCGACCGGCTCATCGGCTGTTCGCGACCGCGCTGCAGATACTGGTTCTGATACTCGCGCTCGTATTCGGAGAGCTGCCGGCCGCGCTGCTCCTCGGCCTGCTGCTGTTCGGTGGCGGCGCCGAGCTGGCGGGCGGCGCGCTCCTCGCGCAGCGCGACCAGCCGCAGCAGTGTCGTCAGGCGGTCGGAGGTGTTGCGTCTGGCCATCTGTCACCCCCTTCTCTAGTTTGCCCCGAGCAACTGCTGCAGCTGCGCCATGCTCTCCGGATACGAGAACGATTCGTTCAGCCCCTGACGCAGGAACTGCCGGATCTGCGGCAGCATCTGCAGCGCCTCGTCGGTCTCGGCATCCGAGCCGGCAACGTAGGCGCCGACCGCGATCAGGTCGCGGCTCTGCTGGTAACGCGAATAGAGCTGCTTGATCCGCTGCGCCTGCTTCAGCTGCACCTCGGCGACGATGTTCGGCATCGCCCGGCTGATCGACGCCTCGATGTCGATGGCCGGGTAATGCCCCTCGTCGGCCAGCTGGCGCGACAGCACGACGTGGCCGTCGAGGATCGCGCGCGCCGAATCGGCGACCGGGTCCTGCAGGTCGTCGCCCTCGGTCAGCACGGTATAGAAGGCGGTGATCGAGCCGCGCCCGGTGGCGTCGTTGCCGGCGCGCTCGACCAGTGCCGGCAGCTTGGCGAACACCGACGGCGGGTAGCCCTTGGTCGCCGGCGGCTCGCCGACGGCCAGCGCGATCTCGCGCTGCGCCTGCGCGTAGCGCGTCAGCGAATCCATCAGCAGCAGCACCTGCTTGCCCTGGTCGCGAAAATATTCGGCCACGCGCGAGGCCAGCATCGCCGCGCGCAGCCGCATCAGCGGCGCGTCGTCGGCCGGCGAGGCGACGACGACGGCGCGTTTCATGCCCTCGGCGTCGAGCACCTGCTCGATGAACTCCTTGACCTCGCGGCCACGCTCGCCGACCAGCCCGACCACGACGATCTCGGCTTCGGTGAAGCGCGTCATCATGCCGAGCAGCATGCTCTTGCCGA
>CAZEVP010000040.1:0-28551 GCA_964515735.1 uncultured Verrucomicrobiaceae bacterium
GCTGAGGCGTATGCATTAGCGGCCTGACCTGCGCAGAAACCGCTGGGTCATTACAAGTTCTTGGTCCGGATCGATCGCCAAACGACAGATTGCCCCGAAGGTCTTGGCCTTTGGGGCAATCAGTTTTTACAGGGTTTTGACAAAATCCACGACTGCGTGGCGCAGGTGGTTCTGATGAGCGAAGTCGGTCATCACGTGATTGGCTTCGGGCATGAAGTTGACGGTGACCTTCTCGCCAAAATCCGTCGCCGGAAACATATCGAAGAACTGCCCGGCATAGTTGTATTCATCTTTCCATGAGCCGGTATAGGTCGCCAGAATTCTGATATTGCGCGCTGCAACCGCGCGAAAGGCGCTTTCGACTTCCGGTTTGGGGGGGTAATCCGGCCAGAAGGGCAATTCGAGAATTTCATTGGGGATGCTTGCCCCAGGCTGGGAGCTTTTGGGTTTCAGTCGCACGCGAATGAAGTTGACCCACGCCGAGGGGTTGGCGAGAAAGGCGGGGAGCTTTTTCAGATGGTATCGAAGGGTTCTGAACGCATAACCATCGATCATGCTCAGGCCCACGACGCGCTCGTCGGCCAGCGAAGTGGCCAGTGCATCGCGGGCACCGGAACAGAGCCCGTGCAGAACGAATCGCGTACAGCCCGTCTTCGTTCTGAGTGCTTCAATCGCCTCTTTCATTTCCGGCCGGGCTTCGAGAGGGTTGTCGCTTATGCCGCCGCCAAAGCCACTATCGCCAACGCCGGAAAAGTCGAAGCGGAACGCGTAGTAGCCATGTTCGCCGAGGAGTCTGGCCAATAGCACTGACATTCGGCAGGCACCCACCCGATGCAGTGCCCCGGAATTCAGAATGATGACGGCGGGCTTGTTCGGATCGGGTGAAGCGGGTGACGTCAGGATGCCCGTTAATTGTCTGCTTTCGCCAAAGCCGAGAACCTCTTCAGCCATTTACGCCACCTCCGGTGTGAAAGTCGCGAGGCTGTTGACAATCTCTCGAATCAGGTCGGTGGGAATCAGGATGCTGCCGACCATGTCGACATAGTTCCAGTCATTTTCAGGGGGGACGACCTTGTAGTTCAGATTCGTGCTCTTTTTCAGGCGATGAACTCCGTTGTCATCTCGCTCGCTGGAGACAAGCAGGCTGAGCCGCTGGTGAGGTGCAAATTCAGTCCTGTCGATGGCGGAGTCCAACACCTGGGCTCGAAAGTTTGCACTGAGCGGATAGCCATGTATGTTCCACACATCCCCTTCCGGCGATCGATTCGATGACTGTTTCTGGCAGTCGTCAACAAAGGTCTGCCCATCGACAAGCGGGTCCCAGAGCACGAGATGATCGAGTTCCGGGTGGCGGCTGAAGCATTGTGCGGCCACCAGCGCACCGAGCCTCAGGCCAACAAGGTGTATCCGCTCATAGGATTTCTGCCTGGCAAGAGTTATCACGGCATGGCCCGACTCCGTGTAATCGCTGAACAGGGTCTCTTCGGCGAAACCGCTTGAGTCACCGCTCCCCGGGTAGTCGAAGCGATAGACATCGAAGTTCTTGCGAACCAGCAGGTTGGTCAGTTGCCGGAATGCCTTGTGCGAGCGCATATATTCCTGCCCAAAGGGGTAAAAGAGAATTACCGCCTGTTGAGCCTTGCCCTTTATCGGGGTGCTGTGGTTGACGAAGATCTGGTCATCGTTGGCAGGCAGGAAGAAGCAACCCATGGCGACCCATCGTTTGGCGAATCACGGCAGAGAGGGGGGCGTGATTCCGATTAAAATGAAGCTGCAAATCCGGTTTGGAAAACCGCTTTTGCAGACTACCTGCGCGAGTCGGATTATGGAAGTTGGCGGCGGGATGGCGATTATTCAATATATGCAATTTTTCAGTATGACGTGAACTGCGGTAGCGAGCCCGTCTACAATCGGCGGCCTTGGTTTCGGGGCCGAAGTGTATTGGCCCGGCTTCAATCTGTTGAATGCTCTGTCCGGAGGCGTGGGATACCCCATCGCGACGTGCCCATGAGTGAACGACTCGACGTGCAGATTCGCGGCAACACCGCGCTGCTGCTGTTCCAGAATCCACCGCACAACCACGCCACGGTCGGGCTGCTGCGGCTGCTGGCCGATGCCATCGAACGGCTCGATGACGAGCCGCAGGTGCGCGCCATCGTGCTCGCCTCCGAGGGCAAGGTGTTCTGCGCCGGTGCCGATCTGGTGTCGCCGAACGGTTTCGGCGCGGCCGGCGACGATCCGCTGCGCGAGTTCTACGATCAGGCGATCCGGCTGTTCGCCGGCCGCAAGCCGATCGTTGCCGCGGTGCAGGGGGCGGCGATCGGCGCCGGTCTCGGGCTGGCGGTGGCGGCCGATTTCCGCGTCGCGACACCCGATGCGCGTTTCTCCGCCAATTTCACCAGGCTCGGTTTCCATCCGGGCTTCGGCCTGACCTGTACGCTGCCGCGCGTGATCGGCCAGCAGCGCGCCGAGCAGATGTTCCTGACGTCGGGGCGCTACAAGACCGCCGAGGTCGCGCCGTGGGGGCTGGTCGACCGCATCGCCGATACCGGCAGCGCACTCGATGCCGCGCTGGCCTTCGCCGATGAGATCGCCGAGAACGCGCCGCTGTCGCTGCTGGCGACGCGCGCGACGCTGCGCGGCGATCTGCTCGAGCAGGTGCGCGCGACATTGCTGCACGAACATCGCGAACAGATGAAGCTGCGCGACACGGCCGATTTCGCCGAGGGGCTGCGGGCTGTGGCCGAGCGCCGCCCCGGCAATTTCATCGGCCGCTGAGCGCGAACGTTTTCATTTCTGGGAATCAACGGGCCACGCCCACAGACGGAAATCGATATGTCCATCATCAAATCGAAGATCAACACGCGCGGTGAGGAGTTTGCCGCCAACGCCGCGCAGATGAAGGCGCAGGTCGACGATCTGCGCGCCAGACTCGAAGCCATCAAGCTCGGCGGTGGCAAGGCCTATCAGGAGCGCCACACGGCGCGCGGCAAGTTGCTGCCGCGCGAGCGCATCAACACGCTGCTCGATCCGGGCTCACCGTTCCTCGAACTGTCGCAACTGGCGGCGTTCGAGGTCTATGACGAAGAGGTGCCGGCCGCCGGCATCATCACCGGCATCGGCCGCGTCGCCGGCCGCGAGTGCATGATCGTCGCCAACGACGCGACGGTGAAAGGCGGTTCGTACTATCCGCTGACGGTCAAGAAACACCTGCGCGCGCAGGCGATCGCCGAGCAGAACCATCTGCCGTGCATCTATCTGGTCGACTCCGGCGGCGCCAACCTGCCGCGGCAGGACGAAGTGTTTCCGGACCGCGAACACTTCGGCCGCATCTTCTTCAATCAGGCCAACATGTCGGCGCAGAACATTCCGCAGATCGCCTGCGTGATGGGTTCGTGCACCGCCGGCGGTGCCTACGTGCCGGCGATGGCCGACGAATCGATCATCGTCAGAAATCAGGGCACGATCTTCCTCGCCGGTCCGCCGCTGGTGAAGGCCGCTACCGGTGAGGTGGTCAGCGCCGAGGATCTCGGCGGCGCCGACGTGCACTGCCGCACGTCGGGCGTCTCCGACTATTACGCGCAGAACGATCACCACGCGCTGCAGCTGACGCGCCAGTGCATCGAGCGGCTGAATCGTGTGAAGCCGGTCGACATGGACCTCGCCGAGCCGAAGGCGCCGCTGTACGCACCGGAGGAGATCTACGGCGTCATTCCGAAGGATTCGCGCCAGCCCTATGACGTGCGCGAAGTGATCGCGCGCATCGTCGACAGCTCCGAATTCGACGAGTTCAAGGCGCTGTACGGCACCACGCTGGTGACCGGTTTCGCGCGTCTGTTCGGCTACCCGGTCGGCATCGTCGCCAACAACGGCATCCTGTTCGGCGAGTCGGCGCAGAAGGGCGCGCACTTCATCGAGCTGTGCGCGCAGCGCAAGATTCCGTTGATCTTCCTGCAGAACATCACCGGCTTCATGGTCGGCCGCCAGTACGAGGCAGGCGGCATCGCCAAGCACGGCGCCAAGATGGTCACCGCGGTGGCCTGCGCCAACGTGCCGAAGCTGACGGTGCTGATCGGCGGCTCGTTCGGCGCCGGCAACTACGGCATGTGCGGCCGCGCCTACGATCCGCGCTTCCTGTTCATGTGGCCGAACGCTCGCATCTCGGTGATGGGTGGCGAGCAGGCGGCCGGCGTGCTGGCGCAGATCAAGCGCGACCAGAAGGAGAAGGCCGGCGAGAGCTGGAGCAAGGAGGAGGAGGCCGCCTTCAAGCAGCCGACCCTCGATACCTACGAGAAGCAGGGCCACCCGTACTACGCGTCGGCGCGGCTGTGGGACGACGGTGTCATCGACCCGGCCGAGACCCGCATGACGCTCGGCCTAGCGCTCTCCGCCGCGCTGAACAAGCCGATCGACGAGACCCGTTTCGGTGTATTCAGGATGTGATTGGCGCTGCCCATCTCTATTCAGGAACCACGATAAATGACCGATCAGAATGTGCTGGTGGCCATTGATGCGCGTGGCGTTGCCACCGTGACGATGAACCGGCCGGAAAAACACAACGCCTTCGACGACACGGTGATCGCCGAACTGACGCAGGCGTTCGAACGGCTCGCCGCCGATGCGTCGGTGCGGGTGATGGTGCTGGCCGCCGCGGGCAAGAGCTTCTCGGCTGGTGCTGACCTCGGCTGGATGAAGCGGATGGCGGGTTACGGCTACGAGGAAAACCTGCGCGACGCCAACGCGCTGGCGCGGATGCTGAAAACATTGAACGACCTGCCGTTCCCGACCATCGCCCGCGTGCAGGGCGCGGCCTACGGCGGCGCGGTCGGGCTGGTCAGCTGCTGCGACATGGCGGTGGCGACGCCGCGCGCCAGCTTCTCGCTGAGCGAGGTGAAGATCGGCCTGATCCCGGCGACGATCAGCCCCTACGTCATCGCCGCCATCGGCCAGCGCGCGTCGCGTCGCTACTTCGTGACGGCCGAGCGCTTCTCCGCCGACGAGGCGACCCGGCTCGGGCTGGTGTCGCAGCTGGTCGACGAGGCGCAGCTTGACGAGACCATCGGCGGCCTGATCGGGACGTTGCTGGCCAACAGCCCGGCGGCCATTCGCGCCGCCAAGAAACTGATCTTCGATGTCGACAACCGCGTGCTGACCGACGAGCTGATTGCGGATACCAGCGAGCGCATCGCGCGCATCCGCGTCTCGGCGGAAGGGCAGGAGGGGCTCGGCGCCTTCCTGGAAAAGCGTCCGGCCAGTTGGCTGAAGGGTTAACGGAGTTTCACTGACATGTTCAACAAGATCCTGATCGCCAACCGCGGCGAAATCGCCTGCCGCGTCATCAAGACCGCGCGCAGGCTCGGCATCCGCACCGTCGCCGTCTACTCCGATGCCGATGCCAGCGCGCTGCACGTGGCGATGGCCGACGAGGCCGTGCACATCGGCGCGGCGCCGTCGCGCGAATCCTACCTGCGCATCGACCGCGTCATCGCCGCGGCGAAGCAGACCGGCGCCGAGGCGATCCACCCGGGCTACGGCTTTCTCAGCGAGAACGCGGAGTTCTCGGATGCCTGCAAGAACAACGGCATCGTCTTCATCGGCCCGCCGGTTGGCGCCATCGAGGCGATGGGCTCGAAGTCGGCGGCCAAACGCATCATGGAAAAGGCGAACGTGCCGCTGGTGCCCGGTTATCACGGCGAGGACCAGGACCCCGAGCTGCTGCGCAAAGCCGCCAACGACATGGGCTACCCGGTGCTGCTGAAGGCGACCGCCGGCGGCGGCGGCAAGGGGATGCGTCAGGTCTGGTCGGCGGCCGAGTTCGACGAGGCACTGGCGGCGGCGAAACGCGAGGCGAAGAACAGCTTCGGCGACGACCGCATGCTGGTCGAGAAGTACCTGACGCGGCCGCGCCACGTCGAGATTCAGGTGTTCTGCGACAAACACGGTAATGGCGTCTATCTGGCCGAGCGCGACTGCTCGGTGCAGCGCCGCCACCAGAAGGTGATCGAGGAGGCGCCGGCGCCGGGCATGACCGACGCGCTGCGCAAAAAGATGGGCGAGGCCGCGCTGCAGGCGGCGAAGGCGATCGACTACGAAGGCGCCGGCACCGTCGAGTTCCTGCTCGACGAGGACGGCTCGTTCTACTTCATGGAGATGAACACGCGGCTGCAGGTCGAGCACCCGGTTACCGAGATGATCACCGGTCAGGATCTGGTCGAGTGGCAATTGCGCGTGGCGGCGGGCGAGACGCTGCCGCTGACGCAGGAGCAGGTTCGCATCAGCGGCCACGCTTTCGAGGCGCGCATCTACGCCGAGGACCCGGCCAACGACTTTCTGCCGGTGACCGGTACGTTGTCGTTTCTGCAGCCGCCGGTCGAGAGCGAGCACGTGCGCGTCGACACTGGCGTATTGCAGGGCGATGAGGTCAGCGTCTTCTACGATCCGATGATCGCCAAGCTGATCGTCTGGGACGAGGATCGCGACAAGGCGCTGCGCCGTCTCGGCAAGGCGCTGAGCGAGTACCGCATCGGCGGCATGACCACCAACGTCGATTTCCTCTACAACCTCGCCACCTGCGAGCCGTTCCGCAAGGCCGATCTCGACACCGGCTTCATTGCGAAGCATCACGACCGCATCTTTCACACCGGCGAGCAGGACGTCGCCAGCGCCATCGCGCTCGGCGCGCTCTATCTGGTGCTGCGCCGAGCGCAGCTGGCCGGCTCCCGCGCCGCCGCGGTCGATCCGCATTCGCCGTGGAATTTCAGCAACGCCTGGCGTCTCAACGAGCCGCACGTGCATCGCTTCGAGTTGTCGTTCAACGGCCAGCACCATCCGGTCGCGGTCGAGCAGGTCGGGCAGAACGGCGCCGCCGGCTATGTCATCCGCGCCGCCGGCCACACGGTGCGGGCGCAGGGCCGGTTGACGGGCAATGAGCTGCAGGCCGACATCGACGGCTACCGCTCGCGTGCCGTCGTTGCCGAACACGATGGTGTCTACAGCCTCTACACGCAGCAGAGCGCGCTGCAGTTCAGTCAGGTGGCGGCCGATCTCGGCGACGACGACGGCGGTCACGGCGATGGCGCGCTGGTGGCGCCGATGAACGGCACCATCGTCACTCTGCTGGTCGAGCCCGGCAGTGTGGTGAAAAAAGGCGACGCGCTGCTGGTGATGGAGGCGATGAAGATGGAGCACACGATCCGCGCGCCGGCCGACGGCACCGTCGTCGAGTTCTACTACGCGCCGGGCAATCTGGTGGAGGGCGGCGCCGAGCTGCTGGCGCTGGATGCCGGCGGCGAATAACGCATCGGTTCGGCACCGCGTGGCGGGATGGGAGTGACGATGGAAAAGCAGCGCGAAGATGATCTGTCGGGCAAGGTCGCGATCGTCACCGGCGCCAGCCGGGGGATCGGCCGGCGCACCGCGCTGATGCTGGCGGAGCGCGGCGCCGATGTCGTGGCGGCGGCGCGCACGGTCGAGCCGGGCGCGCTGCCCGGCAGCATCGGCGAGACCGCCGCGCAGATCGAGGCGCTCGGCGCGCGAGCACTGGCGGTCGCGGTCGATCTGGCGGACGAGGCCGATCTGCAGCGGCTGGTGCAGGCGGCCATCGACCGTTTCGGCGGCGTCGACATCCTCGTCAACAACGCGGCGGTGACCGGCGGTCTGGCGAGCTGGTCGAGCCCGCTGCTGGAGATACCGCGCGAGGAGTGGCTGTATCAGTTCGCGGTCAATCTGCACGCGCCGTTCACGCTGACGCAGCTGGTGGTGCCGAGCATGCAGGCGCGCGGCGGCGGGCGGATTCTGAACGTGACGGCCGGCTGCGCCGAGGTCTACCGCTTGCCGGAGGAGCAGTCGTTCAGGGAGAAGATCGGCGACTTCAGACTGGCCGCGCCGGCCTATTTCTCCAGCAAGCGGGCGCTGGACCGTTTCGGCAATGTCATCGCCGCCGAACTGGCGCGCAGCAACATCGCGGTGATCGGCGTGATGCCGGGGCTGACCGCCTCGGAGATCACGGTGCGCAACGTGCAGACCGCCGGGCTGGACGATTCGGCGCTGGTGCCGATGGAGCTGCCGGCGCGCCTGCTGACCTATTTCGCGGCCTGCGCCGACCCGCTGGCGTACACCGGCCGCCTGTTCTGGGCCGAGCGCGAACTGCGCGAGATGGGCATCGAATAGCGCGCCGGGCGGCGGCGCTACGCCGGCTCGGATGCGTCGCCGCAGAGCTGGCTCGACAGGTTCTGCGCCGCACTCAGCAGCGCCTTCTGCAGCGGCGCCAGCCCGTTGCGTTTCAGCGCGCTGCCGATGCCGATCGCGACCAGCGCGTGGCTCAGCTTGTCGCGCGTCTTCCAGACCGGCGCCGCCAGCACGGTGACGCCGGAGATGTAGTTGCCGGCGTCGACGGCGAAACCCTGCTTGAGCGTCTGCTCCACCTGCTTCTGCCACTCGGCGAAGGTCGGCGGCTCGTCCCAGCGCAGTGTTTCGAAGCGCGCGCGCAGTTCCTGTTCGGAGAAATCGCCGAAGGCGGCGATGCAGCGGCCGGTGGCGCTGATCAGCGCCGGGAAGCGGCTGCCGATCTGCGCGCTGATCTGGAAGTTGTTTCCGGACTGCGCGGTGGCGACGACGATGATGTGGTCGAGGCCGACGATGTGCACGCCGAGCATCGTCACGTCGAACGAGTGGCTGACGCGATCGAGCCACGGCTGCACCAGGTCGGTGAACTGGTCGCGCCGCAGCCAGTGGCGCGCCAGCGTCAGCACGCCGGCTTCGAGCGAGTAGCGCTTGGTGTCGGCGTCGAACGCGACCAGCTCCTCGGCGACCAGCGCCCGCAGTACGTACAGGCAGGTGCTCGGCACCAGGTCGAGCGTGCGCGCGATCGCCTGCAGGCCGAGCGGCGCGTCGCTCTTGCCGAGCAGGCGCAGGATCGCCGCCGCGCGCGAGATCGCCGGCGCCTTGCTCTCCTTGATCGTGGTGGCGAGTTTGCGGCTCTGTGGTGAAGGCTGTTTCGTGCGTTCGGACATGGGGGCTGCGTCGTCGTCGGGAGGGAAGCGGTCGAGATTTCGATATTCAATATATAGAATCGCATTCTACATTTACAACGATTTCTTTTTGTGCCAATGTCTCGCCCCACCCGATGGTGGGCTCCGCCCCGCCCTCGGGCCATCCCGAACAGACTGGTGCACCGATGGCAAAGCTCACCGACTACACCTCCTACGCAGACGCCCAGAAACACGCCAACTCCGAGGCGACGTGGGCGCTGTTCGACGGCAACAAAGAACACTTCAACATCGCGCACGAGTGCATCACCCGCCACGCCGACGGCTCCGGTCGTCCGGCGGTGCGCATCGCCCGTGCCGATGGCAGCGATGAAATCCTCAGCTTCGACACGATCTCGACCGGTGCCGCGCGCTTCGCCCACTGGCTCGATGCCGAAGGCGTGCAGAAAGGCGAGCGCATCGCCTTCATGCTGGAGCCGTCGCTGCCGTTCTACGTCTGCCTGTTCGGCGCGATGCAGACCGGCGCCATCTCGGTGCCGCTGTTCACGCTGTTCGGGCCTGACGCGCTGCGCCTGCGCATCGACGACTGCAAGCCGACGATCCTGATCACCAACGCCGAGAAGGCCGAGCTGGCGCGCAACATCGACGGGCTGCGCGTCATCATCGCCGACCAGAGTCTGCTCGACGCCATCGCAAGCTACCCGGCGACCTACGAGCCGAAGACGGCGGCCAACGACCTCGCCGTGTTCCAGTACACCTCCGGCACCACGCGTGAACTGCCGGCCGCGGTCAAGCACACGCACAAGGCGGTGGTCACGCTGATGTTCGCCGCGCTGTACGGCTCCGGCATCCGCCCGGGCGACGACTTCTTCTGCCCGTCGTCGCCGGCGTGGGGTCACGGCCTGTGGCACGGCACGCTGGCGCCGCTGGCACTCGGCGTCACCACCGGCACCTTCGCCGGCCGGTTCGACGCGGTGCGGCTGATGAAGGCGCTGCAGGATTTCAAGATCACCAACATGTCGGCGGCCGCCACCCACTACCGGATGATGAAGAACACCGGCAAGGCGGGTGAGTTCGACTTCTTCTTCAAGAAGCTGTCGTTCACCGGTGAGCCGATCGACCCGGCCACGCTCGAATTCATCGACCAGACCTTCCACGTGCCGGCCTGCAGCATGTACGGCACCACCGAGATCGGCGTCGTGCTGGTCAACTATCCGGGCGCCGAGGACTACACCGTCAAACCGGGTTCGCTCGGCAAGCCGATTCCCGGGCTGAAGCTCGAAGTGCACCGCCCCGACGGCACTCAGACCGGCCCGGAAGAGGTCGGCGAGCTGATGCTGTGGAAGAAGGATCACTGGGAGACCACGAAGGATCGCGCGCGCGTCGACGGCGAGGGCTACCTGTACCACTGCGGCCGCGCCGACGACGTCATCATCTCCGCCGGCTGGACCATGAGCGCGGTCGAGATCGAGCACACGATGCTCAAGCACCCGGATGTGAAGGAAGTGGGCGTCATCGGCGTGCCCGATGCCACCCGTGGCCAGGTGGTGAAGGCGTTCGTCGTCACCGACCGCGCCGGCAGCGACGCCTTCGTCACCGAACTGCAGAACTTCACGCGCGAGAAACTCAGTCAGCACGAGTTTCCGCGCCACGTCGAATTTGTGAGCGAGCTTCCCAAGACGCCCGCTGGCAAGGTTCACCGCAAGGTACTGCGCGATCGCGAGGCCGCCAAGGCCGCAGCGACCGCCAACTGAAATCCGAGGAGGAGATACGACATGTCCGCAAAATTCCCCAAGATCACTGAAGAAGGGCTGGACGACCTGCGCAAGCGCATCGGCGTCAAGATCACCAACACCGTCGAGCCGTGGAACTACGAAGCGACGCGCGACGCGATCCGTCACTACGCGCACGGCATCGGCGACAACAACCCGCTGTGGTGCGACCCGGACTACGCCAAGAACACCAGGTACGGCTCGCTGGTCGCGCTGCCGAGCTTCCTGTTCACCACCAGCCGCATCATCTCCGGCTACTGCGGCGGCCTGTCGGGCGTGCACGCGATGTGGGCCGGCGCCGACTGGACCTGGCACAAGCCGGTGCTGCGCAACGACACCATCACCACGCAGGCCTACCTGAAGGATCTGGTCGAGCACCAGACCCGCTTCGCCGGCCGCGCCTTCCAGCAGATCTACCACGTCGATTTCTACAACCAGAACGGCGACCTGGTTGCCGAAGCCGACAGCTGGGTGTTCCGCACCGACCGCGACGAAGCGCGTGAGCGCGGCACCAAGTACACCGACGTCAAGGGCAAGGTCGTGCCGTTCACCGACGAGCAGCTGGCCGAGTTCTACAAGCTGTACGAGAACGAAGAAATTCGCGGTTCGAAGCCCCGCTACTGGGAAGACGTCAAGGAAGGCGAAGAGCTGCCGGCCATGCTGAAAGGCCCGATGACCGTCACCGGCTTCATCTGCTACGCGCAGGGCTGGGGCGGCCTCTACATCCGCGCCAACAAACTCGCGTGGGAGATGCAGCAGAAGCACCCGGGTACCGGTATCAAGAACCGCTTCAACGTGCCGGACTGCCCGGAGCGCGTGCACTGGGACGAGGCCTTCGCGCTGGAAGTCGGCGCGCCGGGTGCCTACGACTACGGTCCGGAGCGTTGCTCGTGGCTGACCCACCACGCCACCAACTGGATGGGTGACGACGGCTTCCTGCGCAAGAGCAAGTGCCAGATCCGCCGCCACAATCCGGATGGCGACGTCATCGTCATCAACGGCACCGTCACCCGCAAGTTCGTCGAGGACGGCAAGCATCTGGTCGAAATCAGCCAGAAGGCCGAGACCCACCGCGGTGAACTGTCGGCGTCCGGCGTCTCGATCGTCGAGCTGCCGAGCCGCGGTTGATCCCGCTGCTGTAACGATCCGACCGGAATCCGCAGCCGCGGATTCCGGGACGGGCAGCGGCGCAAGCCGCCATGAATGGTTCCTCTGCAGGAACCATTTTTTTTGGCGGGGAAAGCAGCGTGCCGCCACGGCTCCCGGAGCAGGTATCATCCCGGCCCGAACAATAACTGAAGCGCAGTTCTCCGCAGGTCTATCCAGATGGCACAGAGCGATCCACAAACGTGGGCCGGCCCCCTGCAGGGTGTCCGGGTACTCGATTTCACCCGGGTGCTGGCGGGGCCGTCGGCGTCGCTGGCGCTGGCCGATCTCGGCGCCGAGGTGATCAAGATCGAACCGCCCGGCAGCGGCGATGAAACCCGTTCGTTCCCGCCGTTTCGCGATGGCGAGAGCCACTACTACCTCGCCATCAACCGCGGCAAGAAGAGCATCGTCATCGACCTGAAGAGCGATGACGGTGTCGCGCTGGTCAAGGAGCTGGTGGCGAAGTGCGACGTGCTGGTCGAGAACTACCGCCCCGGCGTCATGGATCGCCTCGGCCTCGGTTACGAGATGCTGGCGGCGATCAATCCGCGGCTGATCTACTGCGCGATCTCCGGTTTCGGCATGAACGGGCCACTGAAGGATCGGCCGTCGTTCGACATCGTGCTGCAGGCGATGTCGGGTGCGCTCAGCGTCAATGGCGAGCCGGGCAGTCTGCCGACCAAGCTCGGCATTCCGCTCGGCGATCTGGTTGGCGGCATCAATGGCCCGATCGGTATTCTGGCGGCGCTGCACGAACGCAATCTCACCGGCCGCGGCCGGCTGATCGATGTCAGTCTGTTCGACGGCATGATCGGTATGCTCGGCTATCTGGCGCAGCTGGCCTTCTTCACCGGCCAGGACCCGACGCCACAGGGCTCGCAGCACCCGAACCTGGTGCCCTACGGGCTGTTCCCGGCGCAGGACGGCTCGATCATCATCGCCTGCCTGACCAACAGTTTCTGGGAGCGCATCTGCCATGCGCTGGGGCGGCCGGAGTGGATCACCGATCCGCGTTTCGACATGATCGAGAAACGCCGCGACAATCGCGAACTGGTCAACGAGATGATCTCGACGTTCACCCGCGGCAAGTGCGTCGACGAACTGGTTGAGCTGTTCACCGCGCATCAGGTGCCGAACGCGCCGATCCTCGGTATTCACGCCGCGCTGTCGCAGCCGCAGGCGGTGGTGCGCGAGATGGTGGTCGAGACCGAACACAGGACGCTCGGCACGATTCCGATCGTCGGCCGCGCGATCAAGTTTCCGGGCGACCGCCAGCCGGTGCCGACGGCGCCGCCGGTGCTCGGGCAGGACACCGACGCGGTGCTGGCCGACGTGCTCGGCCTGACGCCGGAACAGATCGAGCGGTTGCGCGCGTCGAACGTCGTTGCCTAGATAAAGAAATCCGCAGTCGTCCGCGGCCGCGCAACGCCTCGTCGAACCGTTGCCCGCCGGCGATTGCACCAGCGAAGAATTGCACCCGCGAAGAGGAGAGATGGAATGTCCGAACTCAGATTCGATGGCCGCGTCGCGGTGATCACCGGTGGCGGCAGGGGACTGGGACGCGCCTACGCGGAGCTGCTGGCAGCGCGCGGGGCGAAGGTCGTCATCAATGATCTCGGCGTCAGCCTGAAGGGCGACGGCGTCGGTGAGGACCCGGCCACCGAGACGGTCGCGGCGATTCGCGCTGCTGGTGGCGAAGCGGTGGCCAACACCGATTCGGTGGCGACGCCCGAGGGTGGCCGCGCCATCGTTCAGAGCGCGCTGGACAACTACGGCCGCATCGACATCCTGATCCACAACGCCGGCGTCGTGCGCCGCGCGCCGCTGGCGGAGATGAGCTACGAGGATTTCGAGTTCGTCCTCGACGTGCACCTGCGCGGCGCCTTCCACGTCGTACGCCCGGCGTTTCCGCTGATGTGCAAAGCCGGCTACGGCCGCATCGTACTGACCGGCTCGATCAACGGTCTGTACGGCAACTACCAGAACGCCAACTACAGCACCGCCAAGGCCGGCACGCAGGGACTCTCCAATGTCGTCGCGCTGGAAGGGGCGGCGCACGACGTCAAGAGCAACGTGATTCTGCCGGCCGCGGTCACGCGGATGTCGGAAGGGGTCGACACGTCGGCGTTCCCGCCGATGCCGCCGGAGATGGTGGCGGCCACCGTCGGCTGGCTCTGCCACGAGTCGTGCTCGGTCAGCGGCGAGATGCTGGTGTCGGCGGCCGGGCGCGTGGCGCGCGCCTATGTCGCCGAGACGCCCGGCGTCTATCGCCCGGACTGGAGCATCGAGGACATGGCCGCGCAGATCGATGCGATTCGCGATACGACGACGCCGGTGGTGTTCGACGCGGTGCCGTCGGGCCAGCTCGATCATCTGAAGTACAGCTTCGCGATGGCCTCGAAGCGCTGAGAGCCTGCCTACGATCTGCTGCGCGTTGGCCCTGCTGTGTTAAAAACAGGCTCGGAATGCTCATTTACCGCTCGTAAACTGCGCTTCCTCGCCTGTTTTTGCCTTGCAGGACTCTAGCTCGCGAGATCGTGAACAGGCTCTGAGTTCATCGCCACGATAATTCAAAAGGGGGAGCGCGCATGGCGCAGCAGACGGGTCGTTACACGGCGGCGGTTTCCGCCCGGGTCGCCGAGGGCTGGGCACTGGAGCGGCTGACGCCGCAGAGTCGCCTGTATGGCGCCAACGGCATGCGCCTCGGCGCCGATGGTCGCATCTACGTTGCGCAGGTGGCGGGCAGCCAGGTCAGCGCGCTCGACGTTGGCAGCGGCGCCATCGAGACCATCAGCCCGATGGGCGGCGACATCGTCGCACCGGACGATCTGGTGTTCGATCCGCAGGGCAATCTGTACGTCACCGAAATCTCCGAGGGGCGCGTCAGCGTGCGCCGGCCCAACGGCGAAACGCGGGTGCTCTGCGGCGACCTGCCGTGCGCCAACCCGATCACCTTCCACAACGGGCGGCTGATCGCCGGCGAGTGCCGGCCGGGTGGCCGCATCATGGAGCTCGACCTGAACGGCGGTCCGCCGCGCGTCATCGCCGACAACCTGATGATGCCGAACGCGATGGAGGTGGGGCCGGACGGTTTGCTCTATTTCCCGCTGATGGGCACCAACGAGATCTGCCGCGTCAGCCTCGACGGCGGCCCGGTGGAGCGGGTGGCCGGCGATCTCGGCGTGCCCGACGCGGTCAAGTTCGACAGCGAGGGCTTCATCGTTTCGACGCAAGTGGCGAGTGGTCAGGTGCTGCGCATCGATCCGCGCAGTGGCGAGAGAACGGTGCTGGCCGACGTCGCGCCCGGTCTCGACAACCTGGTCTTCGTCGACGGCCGGCTGTTCGTGTCGAACATCGCCGGACAGGTCGATGAGATTCTCGCCGACGGCTCGGTGCGCTCGGTGGTGCCGAACGGTTTCACCTTCCCGCTCGGGCTGGCCGTCGATGCCGACGGCGTGCTGATGATCGCCGACGGCGGTTTCTCCTACACATTGCGACCGGGCGGCAAGCCGCAGCCGGCCGGCATGTTCTTCACGCCGGGCTATCCCGGCTACGTGCGCGGTGTCGTCGTCGGCGCACCGGGCGAATACATCGTCACCACGGCCGGCGGTCAGGTGGCGCGCTGGAGCCCGGCGAAACAGGAACATGAAGTGCTGGCCGATGGTTTCGACCGTCTGTTCGGCGTGGCGCTGACGGCCGGTGGCGCCGCGCTGTTCGCCGATGCCGGCACTGGCCGGTTGCTGTCGTTGCAGTCGGGGTCGGTCGAGGAACTCGCCAGCGGCCTGCAGGAGCCGAAGGGGGTCGCCATCACGGCCGGCGGCGACTGTCTGGTCGCGGAGGAGGGGGCGGGTCGTGTGGTGCGGTACGTTGCCGGCGGCGTCGAGATCGTGCTCGACGGTCTGCGTCAGCCGCAGGGCCTGCTGGTGCGCGGTGATCTGCTCTATGTGGTCGACACCGGCGCCAGGGAGCTGGTCGAGTACGACATGGTGCGCAAGGTTCGCCGTTCGCTGGCGGCCGGCCTGCCGATCGGCGCGCCGCCCGGCGTCACGCCGAAGTTCCTGCGCCCGTTCCCGCCGCTGTCGGGATCGATCGGCCCGTTCGCCGGCATTGCCGCCGGTGCCGACGGCACGCTCTACCTGTCGGCCGATGCCGAGGGCAGTGTGCTCGCGCTGCGCCCCGCCTGACCGGCTCCCACCGTTGTTACGTGACGAGGAATCGATGAGTTCGGACAGAGACGACACCCGCGTCGCCGCAGCGGCACCGGCCGACTGGACCCGGCGTGAAATGAAAGGGCTGCCGGCCTCGCTCGGCGCCCTGTGGACGCGCCGCGACGGCGATGGCTGGCGCTACGCCGTGCAGCTCGATCAGAGCCATGCCAACGCGCAGGGCATGGTGCACGGCGGAGTGCTGATGACTTTCGTCGATCACGCGCTGTCGCTGATGATCTGGGAGGCGTCGAAGCGTGCGCCCTGCTCGACCGTGCATCTGGACAGCCATTTCCTCGCACCGGTGCGACCGCCGGCGTTCGTCGAGCTCGATGGCGAAATCGTCCGGCAGGGGAAATCGCTGGCGTTCCTGCGCGGCGTGCTGCGCGTCGAGGGCAGGGCGGTCATGGAGGCGACCGGGGTCTGGAGCATCGCGGCGCCGCGCTGATCGGTATCGGCGACGGGTTCGCGCCGCGTGTGACAGGCCCTAGAATGGCGCCTTTCGAGTTGAAACGTCTTCCATTGAGTGAGAGTCCAGCATGACAGACTACCTGCAGTCCCGAATCAAGCCGGTGATGCCGCCCGACTGGGACGATGCCATTCTCGACGCGCTGAGCGTGTTCCCGACCAGCCGCGATTTCGTGCTGAAGAACTGGAACGGCGACGATCCGCGCGGCACCCACGGGCTCGGCGTCATGCTGAACCACCCGGCGCTGGCGAAGGCGTTCCTGACCTTCAACAACCACGTCTCGATTCACAGCAGCGTGTCGAAGCGGATTCGCGAGCTGGTGATCCTGCGCACCAGCTGGCTGCGCGGCGCCGAGTACGAGTACATCCAGCACGTCGTGCTCGGCAAGCGCGCCGGCCTGACCGATGAGGAGATCGCGCGCATTCAGCAGGGCCCGGATGCCGAGGGCTGGGACCCGGTCGACGCGGCACTGGTGCGTGCCACCGACGAGCTGATCGGCGACGCCTGCATCAAGAACGACACCTGGGCGCTACTGTCGCAGCATTTCGACACGCAGCAGATGATGGACATCGTCTACGCCGTTGGTTGTTACGAAGTGGCGGCGATGGTGTTCAAGAGCTTCGGCGTGCAGCTGGAGAACGGCGTCGATCCGGTGCCGGCATCGGTGCGCGAGCGCCTGCTCGACCGCGATTCGAAATGAGTGCCGGCGGGCGTTGCCCGCCGTCTTCCATCGTGGGTTGTCTGATGATTCGGGGAGTTCGCCATGCGACTCGGACGCAGCAGGCGCAGTGAGAATGTCGAGGACCGGCGCGGGGGCGGCGGTCTGCCGCTCGGCGGGCGCGGCGGCAAGATCGGTATCGGCACCGTGGTGCTGGTGCTGGCCGCGCTCTATTTCGGCGTCGATCCGCAGATCGTGCTGCAGCAGGTCGCGACGCCGTCGGCGGTCGATGCCGGGCCGGCCTCGGCGCCGCCGCGCGACGATGCGGCGGCGCAGTCCATCGCGCTGGTGCTCGGCGATACCGAAGAGACCTGGCAGGCGCTGTTCGCCGCTGCCGGCCGCCGCTACGAAGAGCCGAAGCTGGTGCTGTTCACCGACGCCTTCCCGACCGCCTGCGGCATGGGGCAGGCGGCGATGGGGCCGTTCTACTGCCCGGCCGATCGCAAGGTCTACATCGACCTGTCGTTCTACGATGCGCTGAAGAGCCGCTTTCAGGCGCCCGGCGATTTCGCGCAGGCCTACGTCATCGCGCACGAGGTCGGGCACCATGTGCAGAACCTGCTCGGCATCGCCGGCAAGGTCAACGCGCAGCGCCAGCGTGTCAGCAAGGCCGAGGCCAATGCGCTGTCGGTGCGGATGGAGCTACAGGCCGACTGCTTCGCCGGCCTGTGGGCGCATCACGCCGACCGCGCGCGCCAGGTGCTGGAGCAGGGCGACGTCGAGGAGGCGCTGCGCGCCGCCACCGCGATCGGTGACGACACGCTGCAGAAACAGGGGCAGGGCTACGCGGTGCCGGAGTCGTTCACGCATGGCACTTCCGAACAGCGCGTGCGCTGGTTCCGGCGCGGGCTGGAGCAGGGCGACATCGCCGCCTGCGACACGTTCGCCGTGCAGACGCTCTGAGGGATCGGGAAGGCCGCGCCATCGATCCGGCGCGGCAGGGTTCAGGGACGAAATTGAATGAATGGTGATCGATCCGGCGCTTTCGTGCCGGTGCCGTGCATCGGCCCGTATAATCGGCCGATGCGTGAA
The DNA here is from genome assembly GCA_964515735.1 of uncultured Verrucomicrobiaceae bacterium. Lineage (GTDB taxonomy): Bacteria > Pseudomonadota > Gammaproteobacteria > Pseudomonadales > CAMLJR01 > CAMLJR01. The sequence goes on from CAZEVP010000040.1 coordinate 18,333, forward strand.
CAGGCCCTCCACACTCTCAACACCGTCTACGGTTACCCGCAGTTCCGCGGCCAGCAGGCCGCGATCATCGATGCCGTCGCCAGCGGCCGCGATGCGCTGGTGCTGATGCCGACTGGCGGTGGCAAATCGCTCTGCTACCAGATTCCGGCGCTGCTGCGCCCGGGTGTCGGCATCGTCGTGTCGCCGCTGATCGCGCTGATGCAGGATCAGGTCGACGCGCTGCTGCAGCTCGGCGTGCGCGCCGCCTTCCTCAATTCGACGCTGGAGCCGGAGCGCCAGCGCGCGGTCGAGCAGGCACTGTGGCATGGCGAACTCGACCTGCTCTACGTCGCGCCGGAGCGGCTGGTGCAGGAGCGCATGTTGCAGACGCTGGAGCAGTGCCGGATCGCGCTGTTCGCGATCGACGAAGCGCACTGCGTCAGCCAGTGGGGGCACGACTTCCGCAAGGACTACCTCGGCCTCGGCGTGCTGCACGAGCGCTTCCCCGACGTGCCGCGCATCGCGCTGACCGCCACCGCCGATCCGCGCACGCGCGAAGAGATCGTGCAGCGGCTCAGCCTGCAGCAGGCCGACTGTTTCCTCTCCAGCTTCGATCGCCCGAACATCCGCTATCTGGTCGCGCCGAAAACCGATGCGCGCCGACAGCTGCGCGATTTCCTCGAAGGCTTCCGCAACCAGTCCGGCATCGTCTACTGCCTGTCGCGCAAAAAGGTCGAGGCGACCGCCGAATGGCTGTCGCAGCAGGGCTGGCGTGCGCTGCCGTACCACGCCGGGCTGTCGCCGCAGCTGCGCGAACACCACCAGCGCCGCTTCCTGCGCGAGGAGGGGATCGTCATGGTGGCGACGATCGCGTTCGGCATGGGCATCGACAAGCCCGACGTCCGCTTCGTCGCGCATCTCGATCTGCCCAAGAGCATGGAGGCCTACTACCAGGAGACCGGCCGCGCCGGCCGCGACGGCGAGCCGTCGACGGCGTTGCTGCTGTACGGCATCCAGGACGTGGTGCGGATGAAGGAGATGCTGGCGCAGTCCGACGCCAGCGAGCAGTTCAAACGCCAGGAGCGCGGCCGCCTCGACGCGCTGCTCGGCTGGTGCGAGGTGACCGACTGCCGGCGGCAGGCGCTGCTTGCCTATTTCGGCGAACAGATGAGCGAGCCGTGCGGCAACTGCGACACCTGCCTGACGCCGCCGCAGACCTGGGATGCCAGCGAGGCGGCGCGCAAGGCGCTGTCGTGCGTCTATCGCACCGGTCAGCGCTTCGGCGCGGCGCACATCGTCGACGTGCTGCTCGGGCGCGACAACGAGAAGATTCGCCAGCACGGCCATCAGCAACTCAGCACCTACGGCATCGGCAAGGAGTTTGGCGAGCCGCAGTGGCGCTCGCTGCTGCGCCAGTTGCTGGTGCGCGGTTTTCTCGAAGCCGATGTGCAGGGCCACGGCGGCCTGCGGCTGACCGAGCGCAGCCGCCCGCTGCTGCGCGGCGAAGAGCCACTGGCGCTGCGCCGCGACGTCGAGCTGCAGGCGGCACGCGACCTGCGCCCGCGTGCCCGCGTCGAGCTGCCGTGGGAGCTGGAGCCGCTGTGGCAGGCGCTGCGCGCCTGTCGCAAGCAGCTGGCCGAGGAGCAGGGCATTCCGCCCTACATGGTGTTCAACGACAACACGCTGCGGCAGATGGCACTGGAGCAGCCGCGCACGCCGACCGCGCTGCTGCGCATCAGCGGCGTCGGCCAGAGCAAGCTGACCAACTACGGCGAGACCTTCCTGCAGGTGATTCGCGACCATTGCGAAGGCGGTGGTGAAAACGGCGGTGAGACGTTCGATTCGGTGTTCACGTGAACGCATCGATTCGCAGCGAATTCCGCTACGTGGTCAAGCGTCAGCAGCGCAAGACGCTGGTGCTCTACGTGCTGCCCGACGGCGAGGTCGAGGTGCGCGCCCCGCACCAGCTGCCGGAGAGAGAGATCATCCGCTTCGTCGAATCGCGCGCGCGCTGGATCGAGCGCACGCGCGAAAAGCAGCTGCAGCGCGTCGACTGGCGCGCGACGGCGCTGCCCGGCGGCGACATCTGGTTTCTCGGCGAGCCGCGCCGCTTTCGTATTGAACACGGCGCCGCCTTCGGCGTGGCGCTGGCGCCGGGCGAGTTCGCGGTCAGCGCGCGCGATCCGTTCAACCTGCCGGCGCTGGCACGCCAGCTCGACACCTGGTTTCGCGAGCAGGCACAGCAGCTGTTCAGCGAGCGCCTGCCGCACTGCTGCGCGCTGTTTCCGGCACTGAAACCGCCGCCGCTACGGCTGCGCAAGATGAAACGGCGCTGGGGCAGCTGCAGCCGGCGCGGCATCGTCACGCTGAACAGCGAGCTGATCAAGCTGCCGCAGACGCTGATCGACTACGTCATCGTCCACGAGCTCTGCCATCTCTATGAGTTCAACCACGGACCGCGTTTCTACCGGCTGCTGGAGCGGGCGATGCCGGACTGGCGGCAGCGCGAAGCGATGCTGAAGCAGTTCTGATGCTTCACTCTTCCACCAGCGGCCGCAAATAGGGCCAGACGTTCTCCAGCAGCTTCGGCTGAGCTCTGGCGTTGGGGTGGATGCCGTCGCGCTGCATCAGGGTGGAGTCGGTGGCGATGCCGTCGAGGAGAAAAGGCAGCAGCGCGGTGTCGAAGCGCTTCGCTGTCTGCACGTAGCTGTCGTGGAACTCGCGGGTGTAGCGCGGGCCGTAGTTGGGCGGAATCATCATGCCGACCAGCAGCACCCGCGCGCCGGCCTGCTGGCTGGTTCGCACCAGCGTGTCGAGGTTGTCGCGGATGCGCGCGACCGGGAAGCCGCGCAGGCCGTCGTTGCCGCCGAGTTCGACGATGACGATGTTGGGGTCGTGCTTGCGCAGCAGTGCCGGCAGCCGGCTGACGCCGCCATCGGTGGTTTCGCCGCTGATGCTGGCGTTGACGATCTGGTGATCGGGCAGCTTCCGCTGCAGCAAAGCCACCCATCCCTGGTCGATTTCGATACCGTAGGCGGCGCTGAGGCTGTCGCCGAGCACGAGAATGGTGTCGGCGCGCGCCGGTGCCGCCAGTGCGGCCAGCGCCAGCAGCGCGATCGTCAGCAGCCGCGCACCGCGGTTGGCAACAGCCGCGGACGATGCGACGGCCCAGTTTTTCAAGAGTGAATGTTTGACGATCCTGTGTCTGACAAGCCTGTGTTTGATGAACCGATGCAAAACGAGCGAACCGAATGAATTCACGACTGCCGGATACTCCTGAAATCGATGCCGTGGTGCTGCGCGCCGACAACCTGCAGAAGACCGTGGCCACCGCTGCCGGCGAGCTGCCAATCCTGCGGGGGATCGATCTGTCGATCAAGGCGGGCGAGAGCGTCGCCATCATCGGCGCTTCCGGTTCCGGCAAGTCGACGCTGCTCGGACTGCTGGCCGGGCTCGATGTTCCGAGTGCCGGCCACGTCTGGCTCGATGGCCGCGACCTCGGCGCGCTCGACGAGGATCAGCGCGCCGAGCTGCGCGCGGAGCGGGTCGGCTTCGTGTTCCAGTCGTTCCAGCTGCTGTCGAGCCTGACCGCGCTGGAGAACGTGATGCTGCCGCTGGAGCTGAAGGGGCGTGACGACGCGCGCGCGGCGGCGTCGGAATATCTCGACCGCGTCGGTCTCGGTGCGCGCCGCGACCACTACCCGCGCCAGCTCTCCGGCGGTGAGCAGCAGCGTGTCGCCATCGCGCGCGCGTTTGCCAGCCAGCCGCGCATCCTGTTCGCCGACGAGCCGACCGGCAACCTCGACAGCGGCACCGGTCATCACATCATCGACCTGCTGTTCGCGCTGAACCGCGAGACGCAGACCACGCTGGTGCTGGTGACGCACGAGCAGCGGCTGGCCGAGCGCTGCGCGCGTCGCATCGTGCTGGAGGCGGGGCTGGTGGTCAGCGACAGCGACGCCGACGTCGCAGTTCAGGAGCCGGTGCGATGAGCGGTATCCGGCCGTCGTTCGGCGCGCGCCTGTTGTGGCGCGACTGGCGCTCCGGCGAACTGTCGGTACTGCTGGCGGCGCTGACCGTCGCCGTCGCCATCGTGGTCGGCATTGCCGCCTTCGCCGACCGGCTGCAGCAGGGCATCGGCATCCGCTCGAACCAGTTCCTCGCCGCCGATCGCGTGTTGAGCAGCGCCCGCCCGATACCGCAGGCGTGGCTGGAGCAGGCGCGGCAATACGGGCTGGAGAGCGCCGAGCTAATCAGCTTCCAGTCGATGCTGGTGGTCGGCGACGAGATGCAGCTGGCCTCGGTGCGCGCCGCCACGCCGGGCTATCCGCTGCGCGGCGAGGTCAAGGTGGCGCCGCGGCCATTCACACCGCCGCAACTGCTGCAGGGCGGTGTGCAGCCCGGCGACATCTGGCTCGACGCGCGGCTGCTGCCGCAGCTTGGCGTCGCCGTCGGTGACAGTGTCGAACTCGGCATGGCGCAGCTGCGCATCGCCGGCGTGCTGATCAGCGAGCCCGATGGCGCCGGCGCGTTCAACGTGCTCGGCGCGCGTGCACTGATGGCGCAGGCCGACCTCGATGCGTCACAGGTGGTGCAGCCCGGCAGCCGCGTCAGTTATCGCTACCTGTTCGCCGGCGACGAACGACAGCTGGACCGGCTGCGCGACTGGCTGCAGCCACAGCTGCAGAGCGGCCATCGCTGGCAGTCGGTGCACGGCGCGCAGCCGCGCATAGGCACCGCGCTCGATCGTGCCGAGCGTTTCCTGCTGCTGGCCGGCGCGCTCGGCGTCGCGCTGGCCGGGCTCGCCATCGCGCTGGCGGCGCGCCGCTACAGCGAACGCCATTTCGATCACGTCGCGATGCTGCGCTGCCTCGGCCTGCGCGGCGGGCGGGTGCTGGCGCTCTACAGTGGCCAGCTGCTGGCGATCGGCATCGTCGGTCTGCTGCTCGGCTGTGCGCTCGGGCTGCTGGTGCAGGGCGTGTTCGCGCAGGTGCTGGCCGGCTATCTCGGCAACGACGATGGCGGCACCCGGCTGACGCTGCGGCCGCTGCTGGTCGGTGCCGTCACCGCGCTGGTCTGCCTGCTGGCGTTCGCGCTGCCGCCGCTGCTGGCGCTGCGCGAGATTCCACCGCTGCGCGTGCTGCGCCGCGACCTCGGCAGCGCGCGCGGGCGCGGCATCGGCAGCGTGCTGCTCGGCGCCGTCAGCGTCGCCGCGCTGATGTACTTCTACAGCCGCGATCTGAAGCTGACTGCCGCCGTCGTGCTCGGTGCGCTGGTGGTGCTGCTGCTGGTGGGTCTGGTGGCGTGGCAGCTGCTGCGCGGGGTCGGTGCGGTCGGGATGCAGGCCGGCAGCAGCTGGCGGCTGGCGCTGGCGGCACTGCGCCGGCGCCGCGCGCAGAGTTCGCTGCAGGTGGTGATCTTTGCGCTGGCGATCATGCTGCTGCTGATCCTCGCGCTGGTGCGCACGTCGCTGATCGACGAGTGGCAGATGCAGTTGCCGGAGGGGGCGCCGAACCACTTCCTGATGAACGTGACGCCGGCACAGGCCGAGCCGCTGGCACAGCTATTGGCCGACAACGGTATCGAGAACGCCGGCATCTACCCGATGGTGCGTGGCCGCCTGACCACCATCAATGGTGAGCCGGCGCGGCGTCAGGTGAGCAAGGAGGAGCGCATTCCCGAGCTCGATCGCGAACTCAACCTGACCTGGTCCGACGAGCTGCCGGCCGACAACGAGGTCGTCGACGGGCAGTGGTGGAGTCGCGATGCCGGCGCCGAGGTGTCGGTCGAGAGCCAGCTGGCGGAGAAGCTCGGGCTGAAGGTGGGCGACGAGCTGGTGTTCCAGATCGGCAGCGAATCGCTGACCGTCACCATCACCAACATCCGCAAGCTGAACTGGGACACGATGCGACCGAACTTCTACATGATGTTCCCGCCGTCGGTGCTGCGCGCCTATCCGGCGACCTTCATCACCAGCTTCCATCTGGCGCCGGAGCAGAAGGTGTTCCTGAACACGCTGGTCGAGCGCTTTCCGGCGGTGTCGGTGCTGGAGATGGATTCGATCATCACGCAGGTGCGCGACATCGTCGATCAGGTGTCGCTGGCGATCGAGCTGGTGCTGTGGCTGATCGTCGCCTGCGGGCTGCTGGTACTGCTGGCCAGCGTGCAGTCGACGCTGGACCTGCGGCTGCAGGAAAACGCCATCCTGCGCGCGCTCGGTGCGCGCCGGCGGCTGATCGTCGGCAGCCTGTGGCTGGAGTTCGCGCTGCTCGGCGCGCTGGCCGGCCTGCTGGCCTCGGGCGCCGCCGAGGTGGCGGCCTGGCAGCTGCAGCGCGAGCTGTTGCAGATGAGCTATACCCCCCACCCGTGGCTGTGGCTGGCCGGGCCGCTGCTCGGCGCTCTGCTGATCGGCACGGCCGGCTATCTCGGCTGCCGCCGCGTCGTCGATACGCCGCCACTACAGGTGCTGAACGCACTCTGACCGCCGGACGCAAGACGGGCGAGAAAGGGGAGAGGTGCCGGGGCACGAGGGAGGTTGGGAGGCACTTCCCTGTGCCGGGCTTCCGTTGCCAGTTTGCTGCTCCTAAACCGTGGCAACGGCTGCCGGGGTAGCCGCGCTGTGGATGCAACCCATGCTACGGCGTGCCATCTGGCGCGGCTGTGACGAAGTGACGGTGCCGTTGTGACTTTTTACCGTTGCTGTCGTGGCGCCCAAAATTGCTCCTGGCAATTTTGTCACTGCGGTCGGGGTGATAGTGCGCAGCGGCCCGTCTCTGCTCCGGCATAGGCTGGAACCTTGGATCGCAGCATCAGGGAGCGCAGCCATGCCCGCCGCACACTCGGTTCGACAGTCGCAGGACGAAATCTCGGTGGTCGCCTCGTTCTCGACCTTTCCGCCTCATATCCGCCCGCCGCGCTGCCGTGCGTTCGTCTTCTCGCAGCAGGACGTGCTGCTCGGTTCCGAACTGCTCGACGGCGAGGGTCGCACGCGCCTGCGCTGGCCATCGCGCGGCGGCGAGCCGGTGCGGCTGCTGCTGGCCCCGGCGATGATTCCGGCCGGCATGATCTCGGAGGAGTCGCTGTTGCAGCGGCTGCGCGATCTCGGCGCGCTCGACCGGATGCTGCCGGTCGATATGTTTGGCGGTGAGCTGCCTCTGCCTGTGGGGTGGATGCGCTGGCGCGACTGGCTGGCCCGCACCGACTGCATCTCCGGCCAGCTGCTGGCGGTCGGCGACGACGAGCGAGTGGTCGTCGGTGCCCGCATCGAGCTGCATGCCGTCAGCCCGCTGCAGACGGTGCTGCGCGATCTCTCCGCCGATGCGCTGGCGCATATTCGCCAGCTGCTGGTGCAGGGGCCGACGCCGCTGCACATCTACGCGCCGAGCCGGCATGTCGCCGACCGGCCACAGGTCGGCTTCGACGACATCGAACGACTGCGCGACGCGCCCGGTTTCGAGCTGCTGACCAGCGCCGCGCGGCTGCAGGCCGACCCCGCATTCCGCCAGTTGCTGGCCAACTACCCGGCGATCGCGCGGCCGCTGCTCGCCTACTACCATCCCTGTTCGTTCTCCAGCAGCTGTCTCGGCGTCGTCAACACCGACAGCACCGGCATGTTCCGTTTCCCGGTGCTGCGGCATGGCGATCCGCTGACCGAGCCCGGCTACTACTTCGTCGCCCGCCGCGCCGTTTCCAGCAGCCTGTTCGTCTCGCTGTACGAGCCATCGCCGATCAGCTGGTACACCCATTGGGATCTGCGCGGCTGCGCCTTGGTGACGCTGCGGTCGTCGCATCCGTTCGCCATCGGCGACCCTGTGACGGCCTGAGAAACTCCTCTCCCTCGTTTCCGACAGTGGTGTGGTACACCATCGGCGGCTATATTCGACCCGCTCCTGCGATCGGGTCGGTATGTCGTCGTGATCGTGTTCGGAGTAAATCCGATACTTCATCATTGCTTGCGCGACCGGGCTTCAGGCGCTCCGGTGCGAAAGTTCACGGATAAGGAGAATTGCAAATGGGGAAATACACGATGGGTTGCAAGGGCGCTGTCGTGCTTGCGGCACTGCTGGGACTGAACGCCTGTGCGATCGCCGAAAAGGCGCCGGAGAAGCCGGTGGAACCCCGGGCAAAAGAGGTCACGCTGGTGATCGCCGATGATGGCTCGATTTCCGTCAAGGGCAGTGCGGGCGCCATCGTCGAGCAGACCTGCAGTCTCGATCCGGAAGCGAAAGATGCGTGCCCGATCTACGACAAGGACAAGCGCATTCATGTCGAGCGTATCGAACCGCTGGTGCTGATGAAGTATCAGGTCAATCCGGTCTGCTACCTGATCGGGCAGTACTCTCAGGCAATACTGATCTGTTACCCCTAACTACACACGCTTAGGCAATCGTCGGTATTCATACAAACCGCCGATTGCCATTCTTGCCTCATTCATTGTTCAGAAAGAAAGTTTTATGCCTGCCCGGATGGTTCGCTCAGGGAGATAGGGCGAAATTCTCGGGGTTACGTCGTAGAGGTTTCCGCTCTGGAAGCGGAAACGGATATCGGCGACGTTGTTGCAAAGCAGAGAGAGTTCGGCTTGCTGTTCCCAGAAGCGGTAGCGGAGCGCGAGGTCGAACAGCATGAACGAGTCGCTATTTCGATCGATGGAGATATCCGCCACTGGAATACCCGATGGGTCGGCATCGATCTGAAGGAGCGGCCTCTCTGCTTTCTGATCGACATAGGTCGCGGTCGCGGAAAGCATCAGGCCATGTCCGGAAATCCAGTTCAGTTCCACCGGCAGACGCTGGGTGGTCAGCTTCGACGGTACATCGGCGAGTGAAAAATCGATGTTATTGATTCGGTCGACATCGTTCTCATCGTGATCGTACCGGTAGCTGACATTGATGGCCCATGGTTGTGTCGCCCAGCTCCAGAACAGTTGTGCGCGGGTCTGTTTCATCTCGATGATATTGGTGCCGGTGTTGGTGATGAGCGGTATCTCCGGGGCGCGCTCCAGCAACTCGAACCCGATGTGATGGCCTCGGCCCAGATCGGCGTCGAAACCAATACCGTATTGACGGGCCTCCGTCCCTTCGCGGTCATCCAGAAACTGGTTGAAGCCGCCAAGCTGGGTCGGTTCCAGTGTCTGCTCAGCCAGCAGCGGCTGTTTCAGCGATTCGAAATAGACCGCACGCAACGAGAAGCCAGGAGCGATCCGATAGAGCACACCGAGTTTTGGGTACCAGTCATCGACCTCGTGCGACAGCGCGTCGCTGTCGAACTCCATGTAGGCGGCACCCGCAGTCAACTGCAGATTTTCAATTGGCTCGAAGGACCAGTAGCCATAGCTGCTCTGGTAGCGGTAGGCACCGTTGATCAGCAGGGGCCCTACAGGAATGTAGGGTTCGAGGAACGGGTCGGTCGTGGTGATTCGGGCTATCACTTGTCGATCGAATTCAGACCAGTCGGTTCCAACCAGCAGCTTGCCGAACGGCAGTATCGACCGGCCCTGAAGCTGAACCTGCTCGCCCTTGTCGGACAGATCGATATTGTTCGTCAGCTGACCAAAGAATGTTGGCTGGCTTTCATCGTCGCTCTTGTCCTGTTCGCGATGGGTAATGGCACCGAGCAACTCGAACGCAGCTGATGGCGCATAGCGGCCACCCAGCGTTGCCGTGTCGACGCGGTTGTCGATTTCGAGAAGCGAGCGTGTGCCTTCGAAAAGATGATCTGTGATGTCGCCGTAATTTTCGCGTCGCTGACCGAGTGTCAGCATCAGTGACAGATCCTCATTGACCTGAAACCCCGCATACGCCGACCCGATGTTGTAGCGGGCATCGTTGTTGCTGCGATAGCCCTGCGTCTCGTAGTGGTAGTAATCGACGGCATACACCAGTCGATTCTCGACACCGTTCATCGATACCTGACCCGCGCCGGTGCTGTTGCTGCCACCGAGGCCGGCAACCTGCACCTGCGGCCGCTCGCGCACGAACAGCGCATCGTAGTTGCGATAGCTCAGCGCGCCGGGTCCAGAGCCTTCGGTGACGAGCAGGTTGGTCTCGGCCAGCAGCGGCTGGATCGGCGTCGACGACAGCGGCTGCAGCAGCTGCGCCTGCAGCACTTCACTGGCGCGTGCGGCGTCGTACTGCGGGTCGTCGGCGTAGCTCTCGGCGAGCTGGCGGTGACCGCCGTAGTCGCCGGGTGCGGTGGTGACGGCGCGCGCCGCGCTGCGCTGTGCCAGCTGCGTGAAGCCGAG